>JAEORY010000153.1 GCA_016840645.1 Candidatus Borrarchaeota archaeon
GTGTCTTAGTTGTACAAGCAAACGGAACACAAGTTATCCACTTAGGTGGAGATAGCACCTCAGCTGGCGGAACGGTGACTGGTTCTGCTACTGGGGATGCTTTAAATTTGATTTATCAATCATCAACTGACGATTGGTGGGCTTTAAGTGCGGTTGGTGTATGGAGTTTAGCATAGGGTTATCATGGGATTAGGATACGGAAGAACAGGGACTAATAACTTTGCAACGGCTAAGTTTATCGTAGATAGCAACGGTTTGCAAACAGGTGCAACGCATACGACTATACAGGGAGCTATTGACGATGCTTCAGACGGTGATACCATTTTTGTAAGACCTGGTACATATACCGAAAATATTACAGGAAAAGATGGTGTTTTAATTACTGGATTTCAAGCATCCGAAATTGCGGATAAAACACTGATCGTTGGTAAAGTATCGATGTCGTCTGGCAGATTTAAGCTTGCCGGCTTGGCACTGCACACTAACGGTGATTATTGTCTGGAAGCAACTGGAACAGGAAATATACAATGTCGTTCATGTTACATTGAAGCTACCGACAATGATGCAGTTAGTAATTCTGGAACTGGTTCTATTACTTTAAGATTATGCACTGGAGGTGTAGCGACAACAGGTGTTAAAGTATGCCAAAACACTAGTACGGGAAGTATATCATTTCGTTATTGTAACTGGGGAAATGCAGGCGGATCGACGGTAGCAAGCACAGCGTCAGCAGGTGGTATCAGAATACAAAATTCAGAACTTGCAATTCCTTGGTCAACTTCGGGATCAGGTGTAGTAAACATTACGGGTTCGTTTTTTGATAACACTGCAATCAACACCAGCACGATAACCCACAATTCAAGCCAACCTTCGACTATAGCAAATTCAGAAATTGCAAGCGGTACAGCTAGCGACATCACGATAACAAGTGGTACAGTGAGAGCTACAAATGTACGTATGTTATCTTCAAATACAAATGCTGTTACTGGTGCAGGCACTTTTCAATATGGGCAAATTACGCTTGTTAATAGTAATGCAATTAATCCAACTGGCACAAGCAACGACGATGTTTTCATTAACACATTGAAATTGAACACAGCACTTGATGAAGTGTATGGTGGAACAGGGCAAACAACCTATTCAACAGGTGATATTCTTTATGCGTCTGGTTCGAATACCTTAGCTAAATTAGCAGCGGGTACCAATGGAAATGTGTTGACCTTGGCCGCTGGTGTTCCTTCATGGGCGGCCGCTGGAGGCGGTGGAGCTTGGGAATTAATTTCTACTGCTACAGCTTCTACGAGTGCCACGATTTCTTTTACAAACCTGTCCTCTAGTTATTTCATGTATTTAGTGCAGTGTGACAATGTACAAGGTGACACGAATTTTGCTAGATTGAGAATGAGAACATCAACGAATAATGGTTCTAGTTATGATTCTGGATCCTCTGATTATGCGTATAGAATTATGAGTCCTACGTCATCGTCTGTTGGTGTCACATCAAGTACTGGTGACAATGAGATTATATTGTCTAGAGATCAGGGAGGAAATGCGGCTAATGAAAAATATAGCCTTTCTATTTATATTATGAATCCCTCCTCTACTGAATATACTAGGATATACGGTTTCGGTAATATGCAAGATGATAGTACAGATTTTTTTCAACAATGGTTTGGTGGGGTCAGACTATCCGCAGCAGATGTTGACGCAATCCAGTTTTACTACAACTCAGGAAACATAGAAACAGGCACATTTAAATTGTACGGTTTATCTGCATCATAAGAGGTATTATGCATAAAATAGTTAATGGTCAGAAGGTAGAACTTTCCGCTGAAGAAGAACAAAAAATTCTTGAAGAAAGAGAAATTGCGAAAAAAAAAGATGAAAAGGCAAGGGTAAAACTGGCCGCTAAACTATCTAAAAAAAGAGAAATATTAGAAAAACTTGTAGTCATTTTGAATTTAAATGATGAAGAAAAATTTCTTCTCACTGAGATGTTAGATATTTGAGATTTTTTGTTATAGCTATCCTTAGCTTTTGCTTTTCTTCTTGCTCGTATATCTACTATGATATAGAAATAAAAAAGGAAATAGCAACTTTTTGAGCAAGCATTGAGTAGATTTTTCATGAATTCCTCCATAGCAGTTTTCTGTCTTTTGGCTTTTATCGGCGGCTGTAGCTGGTTGAATCAAAAAGCAGGCTTAGACGATGATAATATAATAGAAGAAAATGTCGAAGCTTTGATTCATCACAATACGGGGTTGAACGTGGATCTAAGTCCGGAGTCAGACGAGCGTTAGTTTTTTCATTGTGATTCCATTTTTTCCTTTGGCGGGAATATTCTTCCCGTCTTTTTTTATGTGTGATATAGTCGACGTTAAGTGAAGTTAACGTAGATTAGCAGTATGGATATACAAGTGCCAAAAAATGAGCTTGCAGAAGTTCATCAGGAAAATCTGAAAGATTTCATCGAATTTACAAAAAAGTCTAAATCAGCAAACACGCTTCGTGCTTATGATTGTGCATGGCAAAGGTATCGCGATTGGTGTATTGGTCTTCGTTTTGATTTGTATTCATTGGATATTCCTCGAGAGTTAATCATTGGCATGTTCATTTCCGATATCGCAAAAAAGCAGAAATTGAAAGTTGCGACCATTGAAACATATATTGCTGGCGTCAAACATCATTACGAAGAAAAGGGTATGACGGTCGACACGCGTCATCCGAAAATTCGCGCTGCAATGTCAGGAATTCGCAGAACGCTTGGGAAAAAGCAGGCACAAAAGATTGCGCTTAAGACGGATGTAATTAAGAAAATTATCTCTTCAATCGATCAAAATTCTCCCATCGGCTTGCGTGACACCGCGCTAATTCTTATCGGATTTGCAGGTGCCTTTCGTAGATCAGAGCTTGTGGCTATCAAGCGCGAACATTGTGTATTTGATGTACACGGGTTATCGATTTACATACCTTTTTCTAAGACGGATCAAGAAGGGGAGGGCCGTATTGTGGACATTCCTTTTGCATCAGATGAACAGTTTTGCCCGGTAAGAATGCTTAGAAAATGGATTGCGATGGCCGATTGCGCTGATGGGTATGTGTTTCGGCGTGTAAATAAGAGCGGAAACATCCAAGCGGAAGGTTTAAACCCGCATAGCGTGGCAAGAATTCTAAAAAACAGGTGTGAGCCATTCGGATTTAGTGCAGAAATTGCAGGACACAGCTTAAGATCTGGCCATGTGACATCTGCTATCGGAAATGGAACGCCGGAAACATGGATTATGCGCCAAACAGGACATAAAAACGTGAATACACTTAGAAAATACGAGAGGTTAAAGCGTGAGTTTACAGCAAACTCGGCTGCAAATATTGGTCTTTAGGTGGAATATCTTTTGTACACTTCCATGCCTCGCAATCTTTGTATTCTCTGTGGCACTTTGGACATTGAACGTCGTTGATAGATCCTTCGTCTTGATCAAACATGAAGCAAGGTCTAGAAACCGGAATCCATTTTGTGATAATGTCTAACGGCTCCATGTGATCATGATGTGTATAGCATCTGTTGAATATATGGAACTTACCCATATTGTAGTGCGCAAAAAACCAATGATCATAGAAGTGGTTGCAGCAAAAAACCGTCTGCATTCTCTCCGGCTTTTCTTTAGGGTATGTACGTATCCTTTCAGAAAATTGCATTATGCAGGTTCGATCTCGGTTATTTCTCCATCATCTTCAAGGATTATGATGGTTCCATTTTCATCTTCAAAGACTTGTTGCGCTGCATACCAGTCGTGAATAGGCCAATCATCATCCTCGTCATAGGTATAAATCGGGTTACCGTCTTCGTCTTCTTCTGTAGGAGGATTCTCTCCCGTCCACTTACCATCGGAATATCCGCCACCAGGTCGGTTATCAGCATCGTCCATTTCGTCATCCGTAAGATCTCGCGCATAGTATGGTGTGTTAAGCGCCGCTTGCATTGACTGAAAATATCCATATCCTTCGCTTGCCGCAGCATGAGATCCAAGACCTGTGCAGCTGACAAGCAGTAAAAACATTGTTAGATATCGCATTCATCACCTTCCATGGGACGTGTGTTAAGATACTCGATTATTGTTTCGGTATCAGTTTCAGTCCCTTTAAATAATAGTATATTGATACCAGACTTTTCGAAATGATGGAAGAAGGGAGAAAACTCCTCCGCTTCTTCACAGACTTCCTTATACTCCTTCGCTAACTCGCAAAGGAAATTCCAGTATTTCTGGCTCAGTTCCTGACTCATTCGTCATGTCCAATTTTTGCTGTATTTTCAACATATCTTCCTGAAGTGTTGAAAACTCGAGCACAAGTTTATCAAATCTACCGAAAAGGCCACGTCTTAAATTGTTAAGCTGGGTTTTTGTCTTCTCCAGCTCACTTTTAAGCTCCCCTTCGGTAGACGGAAGCAACTCCATTTGCATTATTTTTTCCTGCACATTTCCATTAACCCGCAAACTCCATAAGCAAAACAGCACCACAGAAAAGCGCCCCAAATCCACGCTAACATGTGATCCTCCAGCTCTCCACTGGAGACTTACGATATTTTTCTAAATCAACGCCTTCCAATTCTGGAACAGCCTTGTAATCCACGGTGCCTTTGCGTACAACCTTCTGAACCTTCACTCCTGCGCCCAAACAGTTGCGATTGCCAGCAGCTTGTATTAAGGCATCGCGGCATTGCTTCTCCTTAAGCTTCATCTCAGCAAGCGCTTTGTTTGCAGCTTCCCATTGCTGCGCCAGAGCACACCAGCCTTGATCTTCCTTTTGTACAAAGTCCCGCTCTTGTAAAGCGGGTGGTTCGAAGTCTTGCATCTTCTTCCAGAAGTCCATTTCCTTTTTGTAAAGACCGCGGATAAAACCTTCATCCGCTTCAACTTCAACCAAATGGAATTCTCCATCTTTGTATGAAAAATAGTGTAGCAGATTAAGCCCAATTGTGGCAAGCTGATGCTGCAGCTGGGCATAATATTTCACAGGAATCTTTCCTTCAGCTGCTAGGTCATGGTCGGCTTGACCAGGGCATTTAATCTCGACAATAACGGAGCGATCTAATGACAAACCATCTAAAGATGCCATCATCCATTTATGTTCTGGATGGAACACAACTTCAGGCTCAGCGCAATTGCCGGTATAGTCATTGTAGGCTTGTCTCGCTATCGGCTCGAGTTCATGTCCGCGCTTCATGGCTGCATTCATTTGTGGGACTTCCCGGAGCCCCAGCTTTTCTTCCCATAACTGGAAGGCTGTTTTCCAGGGCGATTGTCCTAAGATTACAGGAGCGTCTGACGCCCCTATATGATTCTTTCGAAGATCGAGCCACTCTTGCGTATTCTGCTTAATCATTTTACGCCTCCATTTGTTGTTGTTCGCCAAGCGATTCTTCGGCTTGTGCTCTGTGTTGTTTTGCTCGACTAAGTGCATGGTCGTAGATTTCGACTGGCATATCTTGCAACTTATCAATACCCCATTTCTTCTTCATGAAGGTAAGGATGTTTTGCCTTAGCATGATGTTATCGCCCATCCACTCTTCTAATTCTTGATATTGTTCGTCTGTAATTGCGCCGGGTGCTGTCTCCACGTCAATCACTGTTTCTTCTGCCTGTTCAACAGGCTGATACAGTGGAGGAGCATCTGAAATTTCACCTTGCACATAGCATCCCTTGATTACATCGGGAAACAATTGACGTGCCAAACGCGATAAAGCACGAGCAAATAGCATATCTTTTGGGTATTTGATCCATTGATTGCGGTAGATACCAGCCTTCTTAGCATCATCGATACTGAAGGACTCGACCCAGGTGTCTCCATTGTCCACACGCTTACCATGCAGGATACAGATGTTCTCGTCGCTCTTTTTGTCTTTGGTGATGCTATGGTTTCTCTGCCTAATCATTTGATTCATCATGGCAGCGGTCATCTCGACTTTGCCCTGTACGTAGTACATACCGCCATTTAATGCGTCTAGTGGAGACACACCAATAGACTTGGCCTTTTCTACGATTGCATAGATGCCCTCAGCTCCCATACGTTTGTAATGTGGCGACTGCATAAGTGCGTGGCACATCTTTTGCGTGTTTTGAATATCTTCGAGCATTTGATCAGTTTCTTTGACTACTAGTTCATTAGACATAGTTTCTCTCCGTGTTGTTCATTTGATCGATGTGAGCACGCTGGTAACCCAGGTACCAATGCATCAATCGATTCTTGTTCTTTTTCTCCAGAATTGGTTCAGACTCTGGAATACGCATATCAAACTGATTGGTAAGTTCATCCAAACAATCTTCAAGCGCTTCGATATCACCAGTATTATACATAGCTTCGATGATGCCTTTCAGCATATCTTGGCAATGCTCTAAATCCGGCATATCGTCTTTGTGTACCCATCCGTGATCGGCAGGTGTATCTGGTTCATACCAGCTATCTGGTGCATACATATTGGTTCTCCTCGCGTATAGATTCTTGGTTCATCGACACTCAACGTTCCTTTTGTGTGTCTAAACGATAATATAGCAAACAAAACAAGAATAAGTCAAGACGAAAGAATATCTTCTAAGAAAATATCCATACGATATAAGATAACCATGCATAATAATTTTAGGAGGAAACCAAATGGATATTGACGAATATTGCTGGAGAAACCGCATGTCACTTAGGAAGCTGGCCATCAAGGTAGGATGTACTGAGGCATCCATATTGAAATATAAGCATGGCAAAGGCTCGCCATCCCTTTTGATCGCGATGAAGATTGTCAAAACAAGCGGAGGGGATATCACGCTCGAAGAGCTTCTAGGTAAGAATGATAAAGAAAAGTTAAAGAAATGGCTAGAAAGTTAAGCGGGCTTAGTTATATAAAAGAACGTTTAATAAAAAAGGCCAGACCGGGAACCAATCCAGTCTGGCCAAACTACACGCGAGATAACTATGTGTGCGAGACATAGCGACCACATTTATTTGAAAAGAGCTAGCATGTTAATCACACATACTAATCTCAGAAAAAGGGGGACGAATCCCCCACCAAAAACACCTAAAAACATCATAAAACAAGGAGTTTGTAATGTTCCTAGGTCAAACAACACTAATAACCCCAAAAAGGGCCATTTCATGTTGAAAACTTCAAAAAAGGATCAAAACCTCTATGAAATTAAAAATAACTTCAAAAAAGGATCAAAACCTTATGAAAACAACATCAAAATCTTAAAAAAGGATTAAAATTCTGATGAAAACTCACTGCCATAAATCTCAAAAAAGGATCAAAAACTTATGATAGCTCGAATACACTATACCATACCCACCATTTATTTCCATATCTTTCTGATAACATTCATGTTGCGTGGAGGTAAAAAATGAGTCAGATCTTTACTCCAAATTACACACAAATACCAAATGTTATTTTCGACTATTGGATGGAAAAGCTTACACCTGCTGAGTTTAAAGTTTTGCTTTGTATCTGTAGAAAAACTTTTGGATGGCACAAATCGAGGGATAAGATTTCCCTAAAGCAAATCATGGACATGACGGGATTATCCAGCCGCTCATCATTGGTTAAAACACTCACAAATCTAGAAGGGTACGGACTCATCAATAAGATAAAAAGTAAAACAAAAGATGGAGATCCCGCACCCAACCGATATGAAGTCAATGTACTCTCAGAGGATGGGGGTAGTACTCTCAGCGCACCAGGGGTAGTACTCTCAGAACACCAGGGTAGTACTCTCAGCGCACCCACAAAAGAAAGACCTACAAAAGAAAACCTAAAAAAAGAAGAGAGAGAGGGGTCGGCTTCGCCTCCTCGCGCTCCCGTTACTCCAAAAAAGATCAAACGAAGGGAAAATGTGGAGACAAGCGTTAACGAGCATACCGACCTTTGCAACAAATATGGCGAGGAGAAGGTCGAGCTTTTGTATGACAGATTGCAGGAGTGGAAAGAAGATACTCCCAAGTCAAAGTGGAAGAAAAACGATGCTAGATCCATAAATCGATGGGTCGCTGATGCAGTGAATGAAGAAAAGGTAAAGGAAAAGAAGCGTAATGGAATCGCAGAGGCTGAGGACAACGTAACATTTGCTAAGCGGGTGGCAGACAACTTCAACTTGCAAAGAGCGCCAAGTATGAGCATAGCACTCGAGGCGCAAAGGGAAGGATTACTAATCTACAGCACACATCCCACATGTTCAAAACAGGATTTCATAAGCTACAAAGAAAAAGGTTTCAAAGATCAGGTTGATAACGCCCTTAGGAAATGGAGACTTAAATGAAAAAAATTGATCGCATAATTAACGAAGTGAAAGAGCAGTCGGAAAGCATGGACTTTCACGAAATCATCTACGAAGCTAGAGAGCGACTGGGTATCAGGCTGTACAAGGTCGCCGAGCATTCAAACATCGCAATGCCAAGGTTGAAAAGGCTCGAGTCAGGAGTGTTTCG
>JAEORY010000154.1 GCA_016840645.1 Candidatus Borrarchaeota archaeon
TGCAGAGAAATCTAATCAACTTATCGAGTTTATTAACAGCAAAAAAGAAACGCTTCTTGAAGAAGAAGAACAATTTAAGAAATTTATTCTCTCTAATCTTTTAAAATTTAAACAGGCACAGAAGATTGACGTTCCAATTTATCTTGCACAATTCTTAGATCCTACTCAGGATACATCACGTCTTCTGGTCTATCCGCCTATGCAGTTTATTTCAATGGCCACCGGAACCTCTGAGAAGTTAATCAACAAAAACTTGAAAGTTTATGTAACGGATTCTTTTCATGTTCTGAAAGAGAAATTTGAGAAATTGATCGTTTCAAAGAAACAATTAAACGAGTTTGTAAAAAAAACGGTAAGCATGCAGAACTTGCTTTCAAAAGAAGAATTTGTACCAGAATTAAAAAAAGGTCTAGAGGCATTATACCAAAACGGTCGTATTAAAGATAAAGCTCTAAGAAAAATTACTGAAATTGCTGATAGTCTAACTGGAGAACACGCATAAGAACTCTGTGGCGTCCACTTATTTTTCTTTTTTGCACGAGAACACAGTGAACTACCCCACCCTTTCGGATGGGGCTTCCTGCGAGTCCTCCTAACTCCCTAATGGGGGAGAAACTTTCGTTTTACATTTGGCTGTGTGTCGCAGATTATCGAGAAATACACGATAGCCCGTCCACTTGGCATTCTGTGATAGGTAACGTTTCATGAGGATGATCGCACTATTTTTGTCCCTCGCTATCACGTTACCACAGTCACAACTCATAGCTCGTTTCCAAATCGGCATAGAGTGCTGTTTGCCGCACACCCAACATGCTTTGGTCGAGTTTCGTTCGTCAATTTCTATTGTCCTTTTACCTACTCGCCTCGATTTGTAGGTTAGAAAATGCACGAACCGTCCCAGCGCCCCTGTGTTCTGTGTAGCGCGGTTCAACCCCGCTCTCATAGCTTTCGGCACCTTGTTCGACTGTGCCATATGTCTGACTTCTAGCTGGCCTACAATCAGAGTGTTTGCTCTGGTGTTTTCCACCAGTTTCTTGCTGAGTTTGTGCTGGAAATCACGGATCTGATCATCCCGCTTCCGCTCGTAGTTGTGTTTGATCTGATTGAGCAGTTTCCACCTGTTGCTAAATTTCTTACACTTGTCCTTCCGCGATTGTACCTTGGCGATTTTCGGATTCCAATATTTGTCCGGGCGCTGATTGTTCACCACCAAGAACTTACCCTGGGAATTTACTGCTGTAACAATATGGGTAATGCCTAAATCGATGGCTTGGTACTGTCCGTTATCCACATAGGGGGGTTCTTCCAACTCGTAGCTGATGGTCACAAAATAGTGACTTCTATGTGAAGAGATGGCGACCTGTTTTACCTGTTTATCGCCAAATGAAAATTTGTCAGGGATGACAAACTCCAGTGGTACATCATTGTATTTGTGGGAAAAACTAATCTTTCCAGGTTCGATCTTGAACCCCGACTGGTTATACACCATGGTGGTGAAGTAGTTTTTGCCTTTGAATCGCGGGGGACAGGCCTCGATGTGCCCGTTTTTTCGAAGGGCAAAGAACGACTCGTAATCAGCAGCTAGTGACCTGAGAGCATACTGTAAGACCTTAGAATACACCCATTTATACTCTGGGAATTGCTCTTTGATGAGTGGCAGGTCGTTTTGCTGCGTGCGGTAGTTCACACCCGATATCCCGTGTCTATAGGCGGCCCTTCTCTCGGCAAGGGCAAAGTTATAGATGAGTCTGCATTTCTCCGAAAGTTTCCAGAGCACTGCTTCCTGTTCTGGTGTCGGAAAGATCCTGATTTTCTGTGTGAGTTTCATGGACTTCACGTAGAACTCTTTTACTACTAGTTATAGCCAGAAAGTCTATATAAAGCCAGCGGCTTTCATCCCCCACCTGTCGGAAGGGGGCTTCCCGCCGATTAAGTTAATTTCTTTTTCTATGTTCACCTATTTTTAATATGTCACTGTCGTAATCCTTTTATTCCTGATTCTCTCGGTAGTTAAACTGTAAATTTACAATATATTATGTTTCAGTCAAAGTTGAGCGCTGACTTTTAGAAGAGTTATTTGGAGGCATGGTTCATGTCTAAAAAAGCTGGAATGCAAAGGGTTTTAGCGAAAAGACCTACCGATTTCATTTGCAAAAAATGTGGTAACAAGACAATTGAAGAGATCGAAACTAAAAAGAGTACGTTTTATCAGTGTTCCACTTGTAATCAAGCGTATAATGAAGTCGAGGAGTTAGAGTAGAATAGTTCTAAAGTATCTTCTATTTCTTCTGAAACTTGAAATTCTATATCCTCAAAACTCTTGAATCTTAATCAAATTGAGTAACACTATCAGAAGTTAATTTTAACTACATAAATTTAAGGATGTCAGTTTCATGAGAATCTATATCCTTCACAGTTATGGAGAATACGTAAATCGTTTTATAGAGACTTTAGCAACCCATTCACCTTCTTTGGCTTCTTCTATTACTGGAATAGAAGAATTATCTAAAGATCTACCTTCTTTTGTAGAAGATGTCTCTCCATATCTACCGAATAATATGCCTGATTCGGACCTTTTGATCGTCATAGGTGTTCATCAAGATATACTTGCATCTTTATCTCAAATCGTTGAAAAAACAGGAGCAAAGGCAGTTATAATCCCTCTTGAAGACCCCACTTGGTGTCCGCTTGGTCTGCAGAAACAAATAGAACAAGGCTTACAACAGATGAATGTTGAATATACTTTCCCAAAGCCTTTTTGTAGTTTGAAGCCAAATGATGCTACACCAACAATTAATGAATTTATAGAACTTTCCAAGATGGGCATGCCCCTTGTAGAAGTAGGTATCGATAATGAATTGTTTACAGAGGATTGCAGAGTTCTTCGAAGTGCTCCTTGTGGGTCAACATACCACGTGATAGACAATCTAAAAGCAAAACATATTTCTGATGTTGAAATGGAAATTTCCAAGTATCATCATGCGTATCCATGTACAGCTAGTATGGCAATCGATAATGTTCTTGGAGATACTATACTCCATAAAGCAGGCTATATGATAAAAGCAGCCGTAAAAAACGCCATTCATCAAGTTAAAAAGTCTTGATGAACTTTTTTCTCTACAAGATTTTTCAGATCAAAGAGGAGTATTCATTGTCGTTTTTACGGAACTCATCTTATTTTGTTTAAAAAACGGGAAAAAACGTAAGACCAACCACCTTCTCGTGTTAGATCACCAACTCTTCTTGATATTTGAGATAATCGTGAGAATTTGTCGTGGATTTTTTGTCCAACTTTTTCCAACTGGAATTCAAGCCTATACAGTCTATAGACATCGTTAGGGATGAACGAAAAGGGTATAGGCGTTATATTATCTCCAAGAAGTTTTATATTCTCAATATTACCAAGTCGGTTTCTGGCTGCAAATTGGAGATGAGGAACAGAATATGGATCAAAACCCATTATTTGTGCAGCAACTGAGTCTGTTGCAACTGGATCGTTTCCACAAATAATGAGATTTGTTTTCTTGGGTGTGCCTTTCGTTGGGCCAAGTCCTTCCATTCCCACAATCCCATCAATCAAACATACATCAGGTTTTATAATTCTGTTTAACTCTGTTAGGGTTGTTGACATGTATGGGTGATACACTGATTTGATTTTTGAAGGAAGACAGCCGAATTGATTTTTTAAAACACACGAGATCTTTTCTTCGGCATGAGTTTTGAGTTTGGCTATTGAGATGAAATAATCGCAGAGGATAAGACTTTTTGGGATTTTTAGTTTTCTCGGTCTGTTTTTGACTTCCATAGTGAAGGTTTCGTCCTTACTAAGATTTATACAGGTGATATCATACTTCTCCTCTAAATCTCTATATCCATTTCGGTCAAAAACTTCTGCTGCAGTCCTGTGATGGGTATCTGATTCAACTATGCGTATATTGGTTATATCTCTGGTGTGCAGATGCTTGATAACATCTTCAACAAGTGTGGTGTCAGTCGTCGCACCGGTTTCAGATGCCATGGCTCGACATAAGTTCGGTTTAATTACGACTTTTACCTCCTCGCCATCCTCGAACTTGTCAAAATATCTGAAACATTTTTCCATCACTTGTGCTCGACTTCTATTTTTCAAACTAAATGTTGACACAACTGACTGTTTCATAGAATCACCGCAAGGAAACTCCCCTATTTACCGGGGAGAAGAATTGCGTTCTAAAGGCTATCCTTGTGAGGATATGACAATCTTCTTTTTTGCCGCTTTGTGTAAGTCTTTTTCCAGTTCTCACACAATGTAAACTTAACCGATTGTTCAGATTACCGCCTACGTAACATAAACCATGTTTTTTGTGGCGTACTAAGGTGCCGCGTTTGAGTCCTAATGAGATTGTGCCGCCATACCTCTTTCTTATTCCGTCCTTCGAAAACTGCAACCGGTGTAACGGCCGTCTGTGAAATCGTATCGGTTCTACATAATAGAGACTGGTTGTCGTAGGATATTTCGCGCCTGTAGTGGCGGCGGCCAGTACCCAGGCATCCACACAATGCGTTTCAAACGCCACCCTTGATTTGTTTGTTAATTTTTTTAGTCCAAATGCCTCCCGTAATTGTTTGGTTTCGTGGCCTTGCATGGTGATGACGATTAGCCCTAATTTTTCTAGTTCTGAATAATAATATTGTTTGCCGACTTCCAACGGACTGAAATTTCGATTCCAGCGTCGCTGATTTTTCCGTGTTGTTGCCTTGACATCCTTGTTCACTGCGTACTGTAAGGGCAGTATTTTAAACAACTGACGGATAATTCTTAGTTTTTCGTCCCACCGTGCCTTTGTTGAGGGTGGCAAAAATCTTTCGTTATTCCGTCTGTTTTCTTTGCATTTTCTTCGGCGGGTTTTCCTGTTTCTTCGTGCTCTACGCATAACTCTACGTTGTTTCACTGCCTGTTTTACCCAGTCTACCGCTTTTGCCATGATGTTAAGCACCGTGTCCTGTGTTCCGACTGCTGAAAACCCCTCAAATTTAGTGCCGGGATCTATACCTATTGCTAATGGTTGTGTGACGGGATGTTTGGGATCGAACGCTAATTGGAGATAGAATATGCCCAGTTTATTGCGTTTCTTGATGGCTTTTCCTTGTTCTAGAAGTTTCCTCGCCTTTGTCGGTCGGCATGGCATCAAAGGTATTCCGCTTTTGCTAACGACGGGAATTCTACCGATTGCGGTCTCCCTGCCGGAGTCGAGTTTCCCTTCGCCAATGCCAAGTAGGCTTAGCCTCTCGATGAGGGACATGACATTCAGTGGTTCTGTCGAAGCGGAGGGGACTAGGGAGGCATCCCCGACATTCTTATAGCCCACAAGGCGTAGCTCTTGAAGTATTTCTTCCGAACTGAGGCTAGTCAAGACTTGCATTGCTACCACCATCACAAACCCCGTCCTTCAGGGCGGGGTTCTTGACCTTTGTCATCCACTACATTCTTGGGATTCGGAATGACTTATATGCTTTAAGATATATCACGAATTAAGACAATAATAGAAGTTTTGTGGCGATTAAGAATGGGAAAGATAGGTGTGGGCGTGATTGGCTGTGGCGCAATCGCAAATAGGGCTCACTTGCCAACTTACAGATCTCTTCCAGATACTCAGTTGATTGCGGTATCGGATATTGATGAAAAAAAGGTAAAGCAGATAGCACGACAATTTAATGCGGAACCATATACGGATTATAACCTTTTGCTGGAGCGGGGTGATATTGATGCCGTCAGTATATGTACGCCTCCTTCTTTTCATGCAGAGATAGCTGCTAAAGCGGCTGAACGGAACATGCATATACTTTGTGAAAAGCCCATCTCAATAACATTAGATGATGCAAACCAAATGATTCAAGTCGTGAAAAAAAACAATAAGATCCTTATGATAGGGCACCATCTCCGCTTCCAAGATAATTTAATTAAATTAAAAGAACATGTCGACGATAAGAGCCTTGGAGAAATAGTAATGGTTAAAAGCCACTGGCTAGGTAAAAGTGCACTATTTGGTGGTTGGAAAACTCAATCGGATTATTATAAAGAAAGGCAACTTGGTGGAGATGTGTTACTTAACTATGGAACTCATGTCACTGACTTGGTACAATGGTTAAGTGGTGACGTTAATGAGGTTTTCGCAAATACTGATATATATGGCGCTAAGCCAGAGATTCAAGTTCACGACAGGGCTAATATTCTCCTTAGATTTGAAAATGGGGTCATAGGTGATCTCTCATTCGGTTACTTTCCCTATGAGGAGCATTGGATTGAAGTTATTGGCAAAAGAGGACGCATTATTTGTGATCTATTTAAGAACACTATGGATGTCCGCTATGGATCAAGATCTGTCAAAACAAACTTCAAACAAATGAAGAACGGCTGGATTAGAGAAATTGAGCATTTCGTTGAATGTATACAAAAAAACAAGCAACCACAAGTAACTGGTGAAGATGGAAAAAAGGCGTTGGAGATGGTGCTTGCAGCCTATAAATCACAGGAAACAAGAAAACCGGTAAAACTCCCGCTTTGATTTATTAAACTTTATTTTGATTAAGCCACATACCCACACCAATCCAATATGGCAAGTGCGATCACCTTCGTGGCGGCAACAAGTTTATCAATTTCTATAAACTCGTTTGGGAAGTGTATAACCCTCATATCACCCGGGCCAAATATTACCACCGGTGTATCTCCGTGGTGAACTAAAAGACCGCCATCTGCACCCCATGGCGTACCTGCAAGTTCAGGTTCTTGATTAAAGACTTTTGAATATGAATTGATGACTATTTGGACGAACGGATGGTCAAGAGGCAGTTCTGTAGGTATCCACGTCCCACCGAAAAACTCCACTTTTGGTGGATGACCAACTAACCACGAGTCAAGTTCTGCAGTTTTCGCAATCCAATCTGTAACTTGATTCTTCACAGAGTTAATACGCTCTCCGGGAGCTATACCAATGCGGACTTGGATTGTTGCTTCCTCTGGAACTGAAGATGGCCATACGCCTGAATTAAGAATGCCTATATTGAGCGGAATGGGGATTTCATATCTCTGATAGAGTGGATGTTTGAGTTTTTCGTTTCGGAATTTTTCAAGATCCCAGAGCGCGTTGCACACCTTAATCGCCTTCTCGATAGCACTAACACCTTCATAACGTAATCCTGCATGAGCCGACTTTCCTTGCACGTGCACTTTAAACCACATCGATCCTCCCTGAGCGGGACATACCATAGGCACACCGCCTTCTTCCACTACTGTAGGCTCCGTTATAAGTGCAGCATCCGCTTTGTATCCCCTTACTACGCAAGCCAGCGTACCCACGCCTCCAGCTTCTTCCTCAATGACGCTTTCTATAATGACGTCACCTTTCAGTTGAATTCCTGCTTTTTTAATGCAGTCCACAGCCATTGTCATCGCTGCGACCCCACCCTTCATATCCGAGCTGCCACGCCCATACATCCGATTGCCTATTATGGCTGCTGACCATGGAGCGTGTTCCCAAAGGCTTTCATCATAGGGACTAACAACATCCATATGACCATTTAATATGAGCGATCTACCTCCTCCTGCGCCCTTTAATACTCCCACCACATCCGGGCGATTTTCAAATGTAGTATTTGGAGATGCGAATCCAGGATGCGTCTTCAGTTCATCGTAATCTGGAACAAACACGTCAACATTGAGCCCCATCTCACCAAATTTCTTTGCCATGAATTCTTGGACTGCCTTCTCTTCTCCAACAACGCTAGGGATCTGTACCATGTTTCTTAATAAATCGATTATGTTTTCTTTTTCTTCATCAATCTTTGCAAGAATCCTTTGTTTAACATCAGATAACTCTGTCAATAGATTTCCTCCATCTTTGGATGTAAAAAATTAATAATATGTTTCAAATTGATTTTATCTTGTTAATTTGTTTTTCTTTTTAAAGTTTAAAGTATTTAAAACTTCTTTTCTTTTTAAAGATCGAAATACAAGCAGTATTTTACTATTTTTTAACCGTGTTTTTAGATTTCCTCAGAAAGAAAAAAATAGAAGGTGCTGAGCAGTTTGACTGGACCGTTTTCACTCATCTCTCCGTGGCAAGTTTACCGCCAATTCCCCAGTTTTCTTTTGGAATTTCGTATAATATCACACGAATATTGTCCTTTGGATAGTCAAGTGCTCTGGATATCGCATCTGTAACTTCTTCTACTAATTTACGTTTCTCATCTAAGGATCGACCCGCCCATAAGGAAATTTGCGCCAAAGGCATATTACACATCACCTATGATTTTTCTTTAACTACTATTCCGTGTTTTTTATAAAGAAAGTACACTAAAACTATTACAGATGACGAGAATAAGACGGTTCTGATAGAGTTAATCGCCTAGATGATTGAACATTTCTTGCTGATCTTAGCTGCTTTTTGAGCAGCTGCATTTTTTTTTGGAAATTATATGCTCTC
>JAEORY010000155.1 GCA_016840645.1 Candidatus Borrarchaeota archaeon
AAAGAAGGGCTTGACAATCAATTGTTAGTATTTGCCGGTGGGATAATTCCAAAGGAAGACATTCAAGAATTACTTAAGGTTGGAATTTCCAAAGTATTTGGCCCTGGGACTTCTACCAGTGTTATTGTTGAGCACCTCACACAGACATTGGAAGATAAGTTTCAAACAGGATAGTCCTGTCTGTTTGAGAGTCTAAGATAAATAGAAATTAATTACAAAAAGGCAAAGGAAGCTGATAACTTGTCTAAAGAAGAACTGGATGAAATAGAAAAACGAAAACAAGAATGGGAAAATAAAACTCTGAAACCTATACTTGACAAATACCCTGAACGGGCAAAGGAGTTTGTTACTACATCAAGTTCAAGTGTTAATCGCTTATATACCCCTCTTAATTTGACAGATTCTGATTATCTTACGGACGTTGGATTTCCAGGTGAATTTCCCTATACGAGAGGCGTACAACCTACCATGTTCAGAGGGCGACTCTGGACTATGCGACAATACGCAGGATATGGAACTGCCGAAGAAACCAACAAACGATTTAAGTTATTGCTTGAGCAAGGACAGACAGGACTAAGCGTTGCTTTTGATTTACCGACACAAATGGGCTACGATTCTGATCACCCTCTCGCTCTCGGGGAAGTAGGCAAGGTAGGGGTGGCGATCGATACTTTAAAAGACATGGAAACTCTTTTTGATGGTATCCCCCTCGAAAAAGTAAGTACTTCGATGACTATTAATGCACCAGCGTCTGTTTTGCTGGCCATGTATATTGTTGTAGCTGAAGAGCAAGGTATATTCCAAGATAAATTAGCGGGTACAATACAAAATGATATTTTGAAAGAATACTCTGCTCGAGGTACGTATATTTTTCCACCTCGACCAAGCATGCGGTTGATCACTGATGTTTTTGAATACTGCTCAAAATGGAATAAAATGCCAAGATGGAACACGATCAGTATCAGTGGTTACCATATGAGAGAGGCAGGATGTACAGCTGTCCAAGAAGTGGCGTTTACTTTAGCTAATGCTATAGCATATGTTGAAGCTGCCATTACAAAAGGCTTAGAACTCGATACATTTGCTAGGCGTCTTAGTTTTTTCTGGTGTTCTCATAATGATTTTTTTGAGGAAATCGCCAAGTTTAGGGCGGCAAGGCGATTGTGGGCACGAATTATGCGAGACCGTTTTGGGGCTAAAAATCCAAGATCATGGCAAATGAGATTCCATACTCAAACAGCGGGATGCAGTCTAACAGCCCAACAACCAGAAAATAATATAGTTAGAGTAACCATACAAGCATTGGCTGCGGCCTGTGGTGGTACTCAATCACTCCACACAAATTCAATGGATGAAGCTTTAGCTTTACCCTCAGAAAAGGCTGCACAGATTGCGTTGAAAACGCAACAGATAATTGCACATGAGAGCGGAGTGGCTTTAACTATAGACCCTCTTTCAGGTTCCTATTACGTGGAAACCATGACAAATGAGATTGAAAGACGTGTAATGGAGTATATCGAAAAAATTGATGAGATGGGCGGTGCTGTGGTAGCCGTTGAACGCGGATTTATTCAGAAAGAAATTCACGACAGTGCTTATCGGTATCAGAAAGAGATTGAATCTAAAAAACGGACTATTGTGGGCG
The DNA here is from genome assembly GCA_016840645.1 of Candidatus Borrarchaeota archaeon. The sequence goes on from JAEORY010000155.1 coordinate 1,646, forward strand.
TGAACGATTTTATAATCGGAGAAGAACCTGAAATAGAAATTCTTCGTGTTGACCCAGAGGTTGAAAAAATACAGTATCAAAGATTAGCAAAAATAAAGAACGAAAGGGATAATTTAAAAGTACAAGACAGCCTAGAAGAGATTAAAAGTATCGCCAGAAGTGATGAAAACCTTATGACCAGCATAATAGATGCTGTAAAGGCATATGCGACTCTGGGTGAGATTTGTGATATATTGAGAGACGTATTTGGGGAATACATAGCCACTGAAATTATTTAGGACAATATATAGGGGAGATGTTCTCTATTTCAAGAAAAGGATTAACACAAGGATTAGTTCAGGTGTATACGGGACATGGACGCGGAAAAACAACTTCAGCACTTGGGCAAGCCCTACGTGCTATTGGTCATGGCTTAAGGGTATATATGGGATGTTTTTTAAAGAAATCCTCTGTGGGAGAATTCAAAGTGGAAAAAAAATTAGAAAATTTTGTAATAGAGCAGTTTGGGCCTTCAAGATTTTTTCAAAATGGTGAGCAACCGAAAGAGTCTGATACGCAGACGATTAAAAAAGCTCTTCAGCGTGTTCGAAAGATTCTGCTTAGTGAAAAGTTTGACATTGTGATTTTAGATGAGATCAATGAGGCCATTGATCTAAAACTAGCAGATGTTGAGTCAGTGCTTAAACTAATTGAAGAAAAGCCCCCAAATGTAGAATTAATCTTGACCGGGAGAGGTGCCCCTCCGGAAATCGTCAAAGTTGCCGATCTTGTTACAGAAATGCTTAATATTAAACATCCCCTAGCGGTAGGGATTAAAGCACGGAAAGGGATTGAGTATTAACACATTCTGAATTATTAAAAGGTGCTTTCAGATGAAAGAACAAAATAGTTGTGAACTTGAACATATTGGAATTGCAGTAAAGAATCTAAAGGATGCAATTAAAATCTACGAAGCGTTAGGCTTGCAAGTCGAGTCAGTTGAGGCGGTGGAAGAACAAAAGGTTACAACAGCGTGTATTCCCTGTGGTTCGGTAAATCTTGAATTATTGGAAGCAATAGGGAATGAGGGACCTGTGGCTAAATTTATAGAAAAACGTGGCGAAGGCATCCATCACATATCCATAAGAGTGACAAACATAGAAGCACGCTTGAATGAGTTAAAGGAGAAGGGAATAAGACTGATTGATCAAACGCCAAGGAAAGGAGCCCATAATTTCAAAATAGCCTTTATACATCCGAAGGCGACGAAGGGCGTGCTTATAGAACTTTGTGAAAAAGAAATTGAAGATAAATAGCAAATACTAGTGATTTCGTTGATGAATGACTTTTTATCACCAGACGCTATAAAGAATTGGCTTCGTACAGAATTCATCGGCAGAGAAATACGATATTTCGATGAAACCGGATCAACCAATGATATTGCTAAAGACCTCGCAAGGAAAGGAGCCAGAGATGGAGTATGTGTGCTTTCAAACACTCAAACTAGTGGCAGAGGACGTCTTGGGAGGGTTTGGCAATCTCCTCCAGGAGGCATCTGGCTTTCTTTAATGTTGCGACCAAAACTATCTCCTCAAGAAGCGCCAAAACTTACATTTATTGGTGCAATAGCAGTTGCCACTGCCATTCGAAATTTAGGTTTAGATGCAAAAATAAAGTGGCCTAACGACGTTTTAGTTAGTAACAGAAAAGTCTGTGGTATTTTAACTGAAATGGAAGCCGAAATGGATGTGCTTCATTATATAGTTGTTGGAATAGGAATAAATGCTAATTTTAATAAAGATAAACTGCCCATTGACATTCAGAAAACTGCAACAACTCTTAAGAGTGAATTAAAAGAATCTGTTAATCGCAATGAATTCATCGCTTGTTTATTAAATGAATTTGAAAGATCGTATTTAGTTTTTCTGAAAAAGGGATTTTCTCCTATTTTAGAGGAATGGAAAGAATTATCCTGCAGTTTAAATGAAGATGTACGTGTCTATATGGATGATAAAATAATTGACGGAAAAGCGATAGATGTAGACCAAGCAAGTGGTGCATTGATACTTAAACTTGATAATGGATCTTTCAAAAAAATTTTTTCAGGCGATGTTTCGATTCGTAGACAAAAATAAAAAATTAATAGTTGATGCAATCTCGATTTGAATGGGCGAAATTTTCTAACTCAGAGAACCTCTCCACTTTAAAATAGTTTCAAAAGTGCCATAGTCTTAAATAGGTATACTACTGTATACAATAGTTTACTAATATGCGCGCGAATATGAGGGGCTTCCTTGCGTGAAAAAACATTAAGGGTTTCGAATGAAGAATATGAACTTCTTCAAGAGGTTAAGAGTTCATTAATGGAAAGTGGTATAGGGGAGCTTAAAGATCATAAAAAATGTCCAAAGTGCGAGACTGAAATGCATGGATTCGATATAAAATCTTACTATTCCAAATGCCCAAAATGTGAAGAGAGATTAGAAGGTATTTGGATTTCTACTACTGAAGCACCCGTTCTGGGAGCGATAGTAGGGTTGGGGATGGGGGCTTTGTTGACATATAAAGAAAAAGAGAAGAAGATGGATCTAAGGACGTTGATCTAAATAATTGACAGTAGACCCTTTAATGTGTAACTCTTTTATCCTCTTCTTGTTCTTTGTCTTTGATTTAAACTGCTATGATGTCCATGCACAGTTTTTCAACACTAATATATAGCGATACTTAGTGAGCTACCTCGTGCTAAAGCCTCGAGGCTTCCTGCTTCAACGACAGACTCGATCCCCTGGCGGGTTACGGAGGTCTTATCTCCACAGGCTTAACATCCCTACGCCCCGTAGGTACTCATAAACTTTATCACCAACAAGTTATATAAACACAACACAATTCATCACTTTTCTTAAGTATTGGTGCATTCCTGCTTAGTTATCAGTAACAACTCAAGAATGCCCGAAATAAATTGAATTGGAACTCAAGAGAGGATGCTTAATGTCAAACGACAGATTCAAGGAATTATCGGAAAAAATAGAAGCTGCAAAACTATTAGGCGGAAAAGAACGAATTGAAAAACAGCATAAACAAGGTAAATTTACGGCACGTGAGAGAATAGAATTACTCTTAGATCCTAATTCATTTACAGAGACAGATATGTTTGTCACGCACCGCAACACCGATTTTGGGATGGAAAAAAGAAGAATACTCGGTGATGGTGTAGTCACCGGTTATGGAACGATTGATGGACGCTTGGTTTTCATCTTTTCACAAGACTTCACAGCGTGGGGGGGAGCGCTAGGAGAAATGTTTGCACTTAAAGTCTGTAAAATCATGGATCATGCGCTTGAGGTAGGAGCACCCGTGATCGGTCTTAATGATTCTGGTGGCGCGCGTATTCAGGAAGGGGTCTCAAGTTTGGGAGGATACGGTGACATCTTCTTGCGGAATGTTATCGCGTCTGGGGTGGTCCCGCAGATCTCTGCGATTTGCGGCCCCTGTGCCGGAGGCGCTGTTTACTCACCCGCCGTGACCGATTTCACCTTTATGGTTGATAAGACTGCCAATATGTTCATTACCGGACCAGATGTCATCAAAGCTGTAACGGGAGAAGAAGTAACTCATCAAGAGTTAGGTGGTGCCATGGTTCATAACGCAAGAAGTGGAGTGGCACAATTCATTGCAAAAGACGAGAACGAATGTATGGAAATGATTAGGAAGTTATTGAGTTATCTCCCTTCAAATAATTTAGAAGATCCACCCTTAGTCGATACTGGCGATGATCCCAATAGAACCGACGAAGAACTGGACACCATCATTCCTGAGGTAACGACCAAACCCTACGATATGAAGGATGTTATCCGCCGGGTCGTTGATCTGGGTGATTTCCTTGAGGTGCACGAACTCTTCGCACAGAACGCTGTCGTTGGTTTTGCTAGGTTGAATGGACGTTCCGTTGGTATAGTCGCTAATCAGCCAAATTCTCTTGCAGGAACACTCGATATTAATGCTTCAGATAAAATAGCGCGATTTGTTCGCTTTTGCGACGCTTTCAATATCCCAGTATTGACATTCATGGATGTCCCAGGCTTTTTGCCAGGTACCTCGCAAGAATGGGGAGGAATTATTCGGCATGGGGCGAAAATCCTGTATGCTTATGCGGAAGCTACTGTTCCGCTGATTACGGTAATCACTAGAAAAGGGTACGGAGGCGCTTATGTTGTTATGGGATCGAAACATCTGAAAGCGGATCAAGTTTTTGCGTGGCCCATGAGTGAAATCGCAGTTATGGGGGCTGAAGGTGCAGCAAATATTATCTTTAGGAGAGAAATAAAGGCGGCAAAAGATCAAGAAGCAATGAGACAACAAAAGATTGAAGAATTTAGAAGAACCTTTGCTCATCCCTATATCGCTGCTGCCAAAGGTTTTATAGATGCGGTAATTGAACCTAAGAATACGAGATCAGTTCTGATAAAGGCGCTAGAGATGCTAAGTGGAAAGAGAGAGTCATTACCACCTAAAAAACATGGTAATATACCGTTGTAAGTTTTAATGTTTATTACAAGGGACTGATACACCGTGAATAAGAAATACAAACTTCAAGTACATGAAAAAACATATTTAATAGAACTTGAAGAAACAGATGATGGTTTTGTCTCCGTTGTAATAGAAACTGAAAGCGGAAACAAAATCAAAAAGGATTTAGAATTAGAGAGTTTGGATACTGAACGTGCAATTTTTTCTGTTGTAACTGACGGTAAAGCACATCTTGTTGAGTTGGAACAATCAGATAATCATCGTTCATCATTTTCGATTTTACTTGACGGAAAACCACACGTCGTGAAGTTCGCGCCAAGAATATCAAAAGTTCAAGTTTCTTCCGCTCATATCAATTTTACAGATTCCAATGCGACTTACTTAATAACTTCTAATGATGCTGTAGAAGGTGCTACAGAGGGGATAGTAAAAGCACCGTTGGTTGGCACAGTTGTGTCAATAAAGATTAATCCTGGCGACTCTATAAGTCAAGGGGATGTTCTACTGATCATAGAAGCAATGAAAATGGAAAATGAAATTCGTGCTCCAAAATCTGGTACTATAAAAGAACTAAAGGTCACCAAGGGAGAAAAAGTCAGTTCTGGTGATGTTCTAGTAATAATTGAATAAGCATCATTAAAAATAGCGCGGTTATTCTTCTCAGTAACTACTACAATGATGGCACTGACTCAAATGTGTCATGCTCTTCAGACAATTCTCCGGTTTTGGCTAGTTCTTTTGCATAATCTTCGAAGCGTCTAGCTGCTAATATTTCATCGATGCGTAGTACTGTTACTGCAGCTTCTGTTGCGGAGGAGATAGCTTGCGATTTCACGCGCACGGGCTCTAATACACCTTTCTCATACATATTTTCAATTTTACCAGTGAAGGGGTTCATACCATAGTATTTACTGTTTTCTTCGTTATGTTTTGCCCGCAATTGTGCTAAAAGTGATATGGCGTCATAGCCTCCATTCTCGATCAAAGTTTTTGGCACTATTTCTATGGCCTTGGCGAAAGCCTCTACAGCATATTGTTCGCGTCCTCCTATTGATCGTGCATAATCACGCAGTCCACTTGCAATGGACTCTTCAATCGCACCTCCGCCGACTGCAACAAATTCATCTTCTATAACGTCTTTAACAACGTATATAGCATCCCGAAGTGACCTTTCCGCCTCTTCCATCATATGTTTTCCACTACCTCTCAAGAGAATGGTCATGGTTTTTGAATCTTTGCAGCCTGTTATGAAGGTCACATATCTATCTTCTATAACTTTTGTTTCGAGTAGATCGGCGGTTCCTAAGTCTTCTGGGGTAATTTCGTTTACAGTATTGACGATTGTTGCTCCTACAGCCTTTGCAATTTTAGGCATATATCTCCGACGCAAGTTTTTTAGTCCCACTATACCAGCTCGCGCCATTAAATCAGCAGCTACTGGGTCGATCTCTTTCTGGGTTAATAAAACGTTTGCACCTGCTTCCACTAGCTTATCTACCATTCCCTTAATTAATCGGTACTCTTGATTCAGAAATGTCGCCATCTGTTCGGGAGAGTTGATTCTTATCTTTGCATCGGTTTTTGACTTGGGTACATCAAATTCCTGATTAATCACCGCGATCCTTAGATGTTCCATCTTTTTTGGCATGTCGTCTCGTTCTGCGCCTCTATTAATTATAAGACCCTTTATTAACTCGGATTCCCTTAAACTCTTGCCAGATTTTTTTTCAATCTCAATATATTCAGTATCAATGTATGGTTTACCATTTCTGCGGGTCATCACACCTTTCACTGCTTTTATTGCAATTCTTGCGAGAAGATCAATTACAACGTTCTTGCTATTAATTGAAGTTACTGCTATTTTTTCCAAGAGTTCGTCATCATCTGGATCAATTTTTATTGAATTTGTTTTGAGAAGTTCTAGCGCCTTTGCTAACGCCAAAGTATATCCGTCTGCAATTTTTGTTGGATGAATTTTTTGTTCCAGTAAAGATTCCGCCTGTTTGAGCAATTCTCCTATTAATATGATTGCTGTGGTTGTACCGTCCCCAGTTTCTAGATCCTGTGTTTTTGCAACATACGTCATTAATTTGGCAATGGGGTGCTTAAGGTTTACCTTCTCCATGATTGTTGCTCCATCATTAGTAACCAGTTCATCTTTAAGCACACCTATTATCAGTTTATCTCGGCCTCTGGGCCCTAGGGTTGTACGCAGAGATTCACTAATTAATTTGGCGACCATGATATTATTTCTTCTAGCTTCATCTTTTTTTAAATGTGTTGTGTCACCTTTTCTCT
>JAEORY010000156.1 GCA_016840645.1 Candidatus Borrarchaeota archaeon
TTACTAACTGTTTTTCAGTCATTGGGGTAAATTTAAGGAGCCCATGAGCGACTGCAGGATATTTTGGTGGTTCAAGAGTACCATCGGCTCTGATTTTTGTATCGCCATACAGTTTGCGACCTTGAAATTTGACTGTAGCTTTCATTAAAAAGTCGATGATGTAGGGAATAAACAAGATAACAAGGTAGAAAGTAAGTTGAGAAACGAGGGCAACACACGCTAAAACGGTTCCTATTGTTAATGTAAGGGTATCTCCAGGAAAGGTCTTGCTAGGGTACCAGTTATAAAAAATGAAGCCAATTAATGCACCAGTGAATGGCATCAAGAGCGTTAAAAACGATACTCGTCCGGATATTGTGAGAATTGCGGCTAGTGCTGCAGATGTGATGATTCCAAGGCCAGTCTCAAGACCATTGAATCCAGCAAGCATGTTAGTTAAATTAGAAGAGACAACTACAGTGAATGCGATAAGGATGAGGAAAAGCCAGCCTATATCTAAGGTTCCTAGAAAGGGTAATGTTAATTTTGTGTCATGGAGTACAAAGTAGAGCGGAATACTCGCAGCGGCACAAAAAATTGTTTTTTGCAGTTGCGAAATTGTTTTTAAATCATCGAAAATGCCAATCAATGTAATCAAGGAAATTGTGAACAATATGGCAATTAATTGGAGTATATTTAGTAGATCGAAAAAGAAAATGGGAATAAGAAGGCTTGCAAAAATTGCTATGACAGGAGCAATCCCCCCAAAAGTCGGTACCTCTGTTGGTTCATTCTTATGTACGTCTATACTGGTATATCCTCTAGTAATTAGGAATCTATTTATATAAGGCGTGATTAAAAGAGTGAGCACAAACGCAACTGCGACTTCGCTGATTAGAATAGATACCAGCATAATAATCATCATTAAAGTCCTATAAAATGAACAAATGGTTTATTTTTCTAGAATTTACATTAAAAGACTTTGATGCAGTAATCATTCATGCCTTTAAGATTCTTTCGATACCTTCTCAATATGTTTAATCACTTATTAGGAGCTTAATAGTTATTCTTTTCGCTAAGATGAAAAACTGAAGTATGATTTCATCATATCAAAAAACAAACGAGAAAGTGACGGTTGAATTAAAAAGGATTTTATTGCTATTGGCCAAAGGTATTTTAAGTCTGTTCTTAAAGCCCTTTCAATCCTTTTATCAGATCTATTCATTGAAAGGAGAATTACGTCAAGTTCTAGATCATTCATCCTTTCAAATAGTTCCTTTCTTAATATCCATTTCCACCGGATTTCCTTTTGAGTTAATGACATTTTAGCGATTTTTTCGTACTTTTCTAATTTCTTCAAATAATCTAGCTTTTCATTTACTGTTGATAGTGCATCTTCGATGATTTTTACAGCAACTTCAGCAGATCTCATAGACGGTGCCATCCCAAAACCTAGGGTGGGATCCTGAAATCCTCCTGCCTCACCTATAAATAAAAGGTTTTTATAAACGAGAGTCTGCGTTCCAGCACCACAAGTTACAATACCTGAAAACGTGCTAATTTGTTTCCCGCCTTTAGCAATCGATTGAAAAAATTTCAATGTCCTTTGAAAATAGTGTGCTAAATTTAATTCCAAGTGTTTAGGACGTGCAGACACTGCAACAGTAGCAGTTTCATCTGAATGGCCTATAATGTAACTATAGCCCATGGGAGCAATTTTCTGAGAAAAGGCTCCGTGGATCTCCATTGGCTCTATATCGATGTTTTCCATAACCGCCCCATAACCGATCCCCTTTGGCTCAAGCACATCGACTCCAAGTATTCTTCTTGTGCGACTACTAGCTCCATCTGCAGCTAGTATACAACGGGCTTTATACTTCGCACCACCAGATGTTGTAATTTCATTTATTGTTTTGCCAAAGCCTAATTTTCGAACCTCTGAAGATGTTCTTATGTTAGCGCCTGCCTTAAGAGCTAATTTATGCAGGAATGTATCAATTGAATGCTCTGCGCCTCTATAATGTAAATATAAAATCGGTTTTTCGAAGCGAAAAGGAATTACTGACTGACTTGGAGTCCATAAAAGGGCTTTTTTAACTTTATATTTCAAAGGTACACGAATAGGAAGGGTAGGAATTTCAAATGCGGGAAATCCTTGCATTTGAAGTTTATTGTGAGCACCTAAGTTCGTATTCTTCTCAAGAACGACTACGTTAAAGCCCTTTTTACTTAGAAGCGTTGCTGCAGTGAGCCCTGCGATTCCTCCACCGATGATTGCTACATCATACAATAAGATCGCCCTTTAACATTAATGAAATAGATATTTTAAAGATAATTGCTCCAAGTTTGTTTGAAGACGCCAGAATAGGGTTGTTTATGGGAGAAGGGGTTAATTTCAAAGATTTTCTAATTCTCTTTTTTCGAAAAATAGTATTGCGACTCCTAAGAAGACTACAGCATAGATCAATGCTCCAACAATTGAAATGATTATTTCTTGAGGGGTCATCGGGATTAGAGTCCCTAAATCAGTAACATAGAAGAAAGGGCTAGAATATGCTACAATTGGCGCAAATGAGGCGCCAACGGAGAGCAAGATTAATAGGAGAAAGATTACAAAAGATGCAACTGCTGTTGGAACCATTTTGAGAAAATAACTTGAAACAAGAACTGTCAAAGAAATCATGATGAATGCTGTGAGAACACTCGAAGCAAATGCCCTGAAGAGTAGGACTACGTTGTAATGGTTTCCGCTAAGAGCAAAGAAAATGATGTCTGCAAAAATAAGGGAAATTATAGTTATCAAAGCATAGATTAAAACTAACGATACTGACTTCCCAATAATTATGGTGCGACGAGGAATTGCTCTCAAAACGAGTGCCATCAATGTTTTGTTTTCATAATCTTCTGAAATCACACTCAGTCCGATGAAAATACCAAGATAATAAGCAAGGGCTTGAGGTATAAAAAGTCTTAAGGGATCATCAATTTCTACTAAAATGCCAGCAAGTGATGTTATCGCCACAACGAAGCTAATAATAAGGAAAAATCTGATTTTCTGTGCGTATAATTGAAATTCTGTGCGTATGACTGTAAAAGTCGTCATAGTGCGTTTCATACTCCTTATTTTCAATTCATGCATTATTCAGCTAGAACCGCTCATATAATCTAGCAACATTTCTTCAAGTTTAGTTTCTTCTTTTGTAGCGAGATTATCCATATTTTCTTCTATTACAAGAATTCCGTCTCGTAATACACCAAATCTATCGCACAACTGAATAACTTCACTTAGAATATGAGTGCTAAAAAAGACCGTTACGCCCTTTTCCTTATTTAACGTTTTTAATAATGTGTGAATCTCTCTTCTGGCTATTGGATCAAGACCTGAAGTCGCCTCATCTAATATTAGGACTTTAGGACTTTTTAGCAAGGATTGTGCAATACCAAATCGCCTATTTAGTCCCCTTGAAAGAGTACCTACTTTTGAGAGTTTGTACTTTGATAAATCTGTTAGTTCTATTACCTCCAAAACACTATCTTCCAAATTTTCTTTGATTCCATCCAACTGTCCAATATACATAAGAGCCCGAAAAACAGAAAGAGAAGGATAAAACTTGAACTCCTCGGGCAATACTCCAGTTATACGTCTGATTGACAGAGATTCTTTTACAATATCAAAACCCGAAATCGCACCAAAACCACTTGTGGGTCTTATCAGTCCTGTAAGCATGCGTATCGTTGTGGTTTTGCCAGCTCCATTCTGACCTAAGAACCCATAAATTGATGCCTCAGGGACGGATAAATTTATTTCCTTTACTGCCGTTTGATCTCCAAACTTTTTAGTGAGGTTCTGCGTTTCTATCATTTTTAATCTCTAGATGCATATGAAGGATCATATTATTTTAGATTTTTGTAAAGAGACTTGAAATAGTCCAATTTTCTTTTAAAAAAGCGAAATTTGAACAATCTTTCTTTCTCGGGAAGTTGAGCGCGCAATATGAAAAAAGCAATGCTTAGTGAAATTGCGGATATTATTCGACCAAAGAACCACTCGGGTGCACCATTTGCATACAGATCCCCAAAATCTCTAAAACCCATCAAATCATGAGTAAAAAACCAATAGTGTTCAGTAATCACGGGTATAAAATATGCCATTGAAGTAGTTAAAAGAGCAATCTGTATACTTTTCCATAAACCAACTTCTCTAAAGAACAACATTGGGATTACAAATATGCAAAAAACACCAAGAAAATTATCGGTCAGAAATGAATTAACAGCATCCCATGTTAAAAACTGAAGCAACTGCAGAATAACAGGGACAGGGATATCTTTACCACTTTTTGCATATGTTTCTGTCAAAAGGATTGTTGCAGTGAAACAAATAGCTAAAACTAATAGTAAAAATGTTAAGATCAAATTGAAACGGCCTTTGATCCATTCTATTTTTTTTACTTTGTCAGTCTTTTGGCTCGTGATCTCTATAAAAACCATTAAAACAATTGTCAAAATACTAGTCACAAGTTCCCAATGCCAAAACATTTTCAAACCTCTTTGATTGTTTCATTAACAGTTAGTTGGCGAAAAGACCTCCCCTCAACTTATAGAGAGATGACTCGATGTAGATATTTAAACTCAATGATCTATACTAAAGTGATAAACCGCACTTACAAATATTGTTATATCCCACCACACAACAGGCGACGATTTTCTCTACTCAGTTATACCATAATCAATCTCAATATATCAAATCATTTCTAAAGACTACATAGAAGGAGTTATGATGGAAATTCAGACTTTAATTAGAAAATATGTTCTCCTTAACGCACTAAAGTATAATGGACAAGCAAAACTTGGTCCTTCAATTGCAGCCTTATTTGCAGAAAATCCAGAATTGACATCTAAGGCAAAAGAAATCAAAAACATCACCATGGCGGTTGTTGAAGATATAAATCGCCTTTCACCAGACGAACAAAAGAGAGAAATAGAAAAGAATTATCCGGAACTTCTCGAAACTAAAGAAGAGGAGAAAGAGAAGATCAAACTTCCACCATTGCCTAATGCTGAAAAATACAATTTAATAGTTACACGATTCGCTCCTGCTCCAAGTGGTGCACTTCACATTAGTCATCTATTACGAGCTCTTTACCTAAGTTATAGTTATGCGGAAATCTACAATGGTAAATTTATTCTGCGCTATGAGGACACCGATCCAAATCGGATCGATCCAAAATTTTATGATTGGATCGCAGAAGATCTCAAAGCAGTTGAGATGATATGGGATGAGATAATTTTCGAATCTGATCACTTTGATCTTTATCTCGAAAAAGCTGAAGAATTACTCCAAAAAGGGAGAATATATGTCGATACTTGCACTCAGGAGGAATTCAGAAAATACAAAACAGAAATGAAAAACTGCCCTCATAGATTGTTGAGTGAAGAAGAACAAATTGAAAGATGGAGGAAAATGCTTGACGGTACTTTCGCCGAAGGAGAAGCAGTCGTTCGATTGAAGACAAGGATGGACGACAAGAATCCAGTATTACGTGATCCGCCTCTCCTGAGAATAATTGACACCCCACATCCTCGAACTGGCACTAAATATAGAGTATATCCGCTCTATAATTATGCAAACACAATAGAGGATCATTTTTCAAAAATAACTCATGTTCTGCGTGCCAAGGAACATGAACACAACGCTACAATTCAAGAAATACTTTATGAGGATTTTGGATGGAATCCACCAGAAGCAATACAATTTGGAATGGTTTATTTACCTGAGCCTTTAGGAAAGATCCATAAAAGACAAATCCGGCAATGGTTAAAGGAAGGAAAAATATCTGGATGGGATGACATCCGTTTACCAACGATAAGAGCATTTCTACGACGTGGATTTCAACCAGATGCTTTTAAAGGGCTTGCTATTGCCACAGGTCTGAGCAAGACAGATATTCGTCTTAGTCTTGATACTCTATATGCTTTCAACAGAAAAATAATCGACCCCATTGCCAATCGTTACTTCTTTGTGGATCCTGTTGAAGTCATTGTTGAAAATGTGCCTAAAACAATTGACCTTGCACTAATACCTCTACATCCTGAATTTCCCGAAAGAGGCAATAGAGAGTTAAAAGTAGCCAGATTTGATAAAAAAATGAAGATTTATCTTGATAAATACGATGTACAACAATTTGCTGAACAAGAATTGCTCAGGTTAAAAGATTTATTGAACATAACAATTGAAAAAAATGGTGATGGTCTTATAACGAGTTTTCATAGCAAAGAAGTCGACATTATATTGAAAGAGAAACGAAAAATAATTCATTGGTTACCTGTTTCTGAAAACCTGATAAAAACGCGAATTATTATGCCTGATGGCTCAATACGAGCAGGGATTAGTGAATCTACTACAAAAATACTTGAACCAGGTGATATTATACAATTTGAGCGAATTGGATTCGGACGTGTGGATCAAATTGGAACTGAGTTAGTAGTATGGTTCGCCCACAAATGAGTAGAACTAGATCATACGGATTAGATCAACTCGAAAGTCATACTATTTTGTTTTTATTAGGTATTGGGTAAGCCTCGCAGCCCTCTCCGAGCACGTATCTCATGAATAACGTCCTGTGAAACTTTCGGGCTTAAGGGACTCCACTGATTCAAGAAAACTGTTTGAAAAAACGCATATCCGGAAGTTTCAGCACGTAATTCAGTGGTTAGGTTTAAAGTTGTTGCTACTGGAATTGTGCCAGTAATTGTTACAATATGACCCTTTTGAGAACTGTCAGATATTTTACCTCTTCTTCTGTTCAGCACACTTGTAACCTTTCCGATGAATTCAGAAGGAATTCTTACCTGGATTTTGTAAAGCGGTTCTAATAAGACAGGGTTACCCTTTAAAATTACATCAAAAATTGCATACGTCATCATTGGGACAATATTTGAAGGGCTACGATGTTCAGCGGTTAAACTAAGCTCTAACCCTTTAATCGTTATTTTAACGCCCCGTATATGCTCTTGTGCTAATGGACCTGCTTGCATAGCTTGTTTAAAACTTGCAATAATAATATCCTTAGCTTCCGAAAAAAAAGGAACTTTTGAGGTTTCGTTAACTAAAATGTTTGCAAAATTATCCAAATAGAGTATTGAGCGTGCCTCATTTTTAGGCCATTTGGTTTTTTCAATAAGGGTTTTAATTATCCTTCTTTGATCTGTTTTTTCTGTTAGCTCCTTATCTGCTATTAAGCTAATACTTTTTTCGTCTAAGGGCTCTGCGACCAATTGAATTCTGTTGTATCCGTTTTCATCACTATTTGTTAAGACAGGAGTGCTTTGGGATATTGTTTCGCGATATACTATGAGAGGTTTTGAAGTAATCACCTTAACGCCTTCTTTTTCGATATCTTTTACAGCAATTTCAAGGTGAAGTTCTCCAATCCCTGAAAGAAGCACCTCGCCTGTTTCTTGATTAACAGTACTAACCAAATTAGGATCTTGAATCGCGAGTCTTTCAATGATCTCTGCTAATTCCGGGAGTTGTCGAGTCAGTGTTGGTTCTATTGCTACGGTCATTACAGGTTCAGAAACATAAGAGATGCCTTCAAAAGGTGTAATCTGATCAACGTAATCGTGATTGATAATTGTTTCACCAGTTCCTACATTCCCAGCTCCTGCGAGTGCAACAATATTACCTGCGCTTAGTTCTTCTACAATTTTTCTTTGAGCTCCCATAAACATACTTACTTGTGTTATTCGATTGTTTTCGTTTGCCAAAATTGGAAGTACACGATCGCCTACGTGAACTGTACCAGAAAAAATTCTTCCCGTAGCGATTCTTCCTGCATGAGGATCTTGTATAATTTTATGGACACAAATCACTAAAGGTCCGTTCTCATCACAATTAAGCATTGAAATGCCTACTTTGCTAGTTAAATCACCTTGCCATATGCGTGGAATTCTATAAGATTGTGCTTGCTTTGGGTTCGGCAAATGGTCAATTACCATATCTAAGACTGCCTCATGAACAGGTATAGTTTCAGCTAGCTCCTGTATTTTGTTTTCTTTGTATCCTTCTAAAATTTGGGCGAACTTCACTCCTTTTTTAATAGTAACAGCACTTGATAGAGCCCAGCGATGGAGAGCAGAGCCAAAAACTACTGTTCCACTAGCAACATTCACCTTCCAGTTGTCCTTGTATTCTTCTTCAGCATATAATTCAATTAAGGTGTTGAACTCTTGGACAACACGCTTTAATTTCTCCTGTATTTCTTCGGGAGTTAATTTAAGTTCATTAATCAGCCGATCAACTTTGTTGATAAACAAAACTGGCTTTACACGTTCCTGTAGCGCCTGTCTTGTCACGGTCTCTGTTTGTACCATTACTTCTTCGACTGCATCAATAACCACAATTGCTCCATCAATAGCCCTAAGAGCACGATTTACTTTTCCAGAAAAGTCTACA
>JAEORY010000157.1 GCA_016840645.1 Candidatus Borrarchaeota archaeon
ATATAATAGTCATCAGAATCTGGTGGAATTAATTCAGTTTTAAAAAGAGTTTCAAAACATGGGAAATCACAATCTGTATAGACCCTTCTATCATGACCGTTCACTAAAAGAGTTGATATCTCTCGAAGTAATTTTTTTATACGGGATTCACCTTTTGGATAAAGACAAAATATCTTAATTTTTCGAAATTCTCTCTTTAGTCGTTTATCAGAATGTTCGTAATCATAAGGACCGCTGTGAAGAAGTCCTCGCATTGGCTTGCTGCTTTTAAATCCATTGGCAAATTCTAAGTCAGGCGGGTTCAAATCAAACTCTTTAATCAACTCCGTTCTAATATCAAGGATTGACAATTCCTCTTCTCTCCATCCTAAAAGAATTCATCTAACTTAACTAAACCTTTTACTTTTTGAAACGTTTTAACTTGCTTTGGGCTCAAAATTTGTCTAAAAACCAAATTTTTCTTAGAAATGAAAATTTGTATTGGATGAGATTGAAGAAATGTGTTTATGCATTCTTTCTCAGTTTCAGGTCTGTAATACTTTCGTGCTGTTTCTAAATATTGTTCTCTTCGATTTAATAAAAACTGATAACTCCCAGTTGTTCGGTTTAATTGAATTGCTTCCTCTATTTCCTTGACAGAGAAGCAAATATTATTAGAATTACATTTGTAAATACCATTTATTTTCAAACCTAGAACTACTCGGATTGAAATTTCTGGTTCGTAAATTGTTGTTGAAGTTGAAATCAATTCAATAGCATTATGATCTTTTTGAAAAAGAATATTTGGACTATTGTACGCCAACTGTTTTAAGGAATCTTTAATGGTTTTTACAGTTATAGGGTACCAAACTTTGTCGTCCATTAAATTAATCGAAGCTTCTTCGATTTCGTTCGTGAGACCTAACTGTTTTTTCAATAACTCTGAAAGTTCCTTAACAACATTTTCTTTTTGTTTTAAGGGAAAAACCCAGAGGTAACCTTGGAAAAAGCGATAAACATATCCTTTTGATTTCAAAGATTTTGCAAATTCGTTTTGGTCTTTTATTGCTTGATAAACCAATGGGATCTTATAGGTAGTTACTTGAGTTAGAATATCACCCTCATTCACTACCAAATTAAGTAGTTTTCTGTTAGATGAAATGTGCTTTGTCAAGGTCTCACCATTTGTCATAATCTGTCATTTTAACAATTATATGTCTATATCTTTTGCTTTATAAACCTAATTTAACATGAAAATGTCAATATACCAAGAAATTAATTTTTTTAATTATTACGCAAAGACTATTGATATTGAGCAAAATCATGTCGACAATAAGAAGTTGAACAAGATTTATTAGTCAATATTCTTCTAAACAAAAAAATATTCGATCTGCGTGTTGTTGTTTTTTGTGTCAAACAAGTGGTAGATTGCACTGTAAACACTTATTCAAGATTGTTTAGTTAATATGGGTGGATGACAATGTGTCGCCTATCGTAAGTTATATTTAAACCCACTGTATATATACAACTAAAGAAATACGTGAAGCAATTGGAAACGCTGAAAAATAGCTTTTAGGGCATATAATTACCATTTTGGAGGACTATATCGCAAGGGTACTCTTCAATATCTATAAAATATATACTGTCGTTTGCTAATTTAATCATAAAAAGTACTCTAACGCTCACACACGAGATGTATTTTACCAAGATTGTGAGGAGGTAGAGAAAAATGGCTGCTGAAAAAGAAATTTCGATGGCATCTTATCACGAGTTTTTGAATGAAAAGAAACTTATGGGGACAAAGTGTAAAAATTGCGGTAATATTGATTTACCGCCACGACAAATATGTTCAAAGTGCCAAAGTACCGATATCGAATGGCAAGAACTTGCTGGGAAAGGAAAAGTTGAATCATTCACGAATATCTATGTAGGCACTTCAGAATATTGTCAAAAAGGCTACGATATGAAGCACCCTTACGCTTATTGTGTCGTAAAATTAGATGAGGGGGCATCGATTAGTGCAGTACTTCTCGGCACAGATCCATCGAAACCGGAAACCGTCGAAATTGGCACATCTGTGACTGCCAGTTTTATGCCCACGAAATCTGGGATGGTCTTAGCCTTTGAAGTTGGAACACGGCTAGAAGAAGTTGAAAAAGAGATTGAGGAAGACTTTGTGATAAAGAAGGTCGCTGTTATTGGTGCAGGAACCATGGGAGCGGGAATTGCCCAAGTAGCGGCAGAGAGTGGGTTTAATGTGGTCTTAACGGATATTGCAGATGAATTTTTACAAAAAGGCTTGAATACTATCAAGCGCTTTGTAACAAGAAGTGCAGAGAAGGGAAAGATTTCTCAAGTACAGGCAGATGCAATATTGGGAAGAATAGAAAGCTCACTGGATTTAAATGCGGTAAAAGATGCAGATATTGTCATTGAGGCTGCACCGGAAAATATGAATCTAAAGAAAAAGATCTTTAGTGATCTTGACAACATATGTAAACCCGAAGCGATCATAGGAACAAACACATCTTCATTAAGTATAACAGAGATAGCTTCTGCAACGAAAAGACCAGAAAATGCAGTAGGTGTACACTTCTTCAACCCAGCGCCTATAATGAAGTTAGTCGAATTAATTCGAGGATATAACACTTCAGATGAAACTTATGCAATCGTACAAACGTTTGTGAAGAAACTCGGTAAAACTGTAGTTCTCGTCAATGAAGCACCGGGATTCGTTGTTAATAGAATACTAACACCAATGATTAATGAAGCAATAATTGCTCTTCAAGAAGGAGTGGCAAGCGTTGAAGGTATCGATACTGCAATGAAACTTGGGTTAAACCATCCAATGGGTCCTCTTACACTAGCAGACTTTATAGGATTAGATGTTGTGCTAGCGATTCTTGACTATCTTTATGAGGAATTTGGAGATCCGAAATACAAAGCTTCGAGTTTATTACGTAAAATGGTTCGAGCTGGTCAATTAGGACGCAAAACAGGAAAGGGGTTTTACGATTATTCTAAATGACCGATTTTTTGGTCCCATTTTTTTTGATAAAACTACAAAAAAATCAATTTAGAAATTGAACTTGAAATTTCAATACGGCTATTCTATAATAAACACCTCATCATTGGGCCGTACCTTATTTTCAACTTTCAATCCTATCATCTGGCCTTTTGTTGCAGAATTAATTGATTCGTGTTCAATCTGCATACTCTTAACAACCTGTTCAAAATCAGTCGTTGCCCCTTTAATTTTTATCTTATCATCTACAGCCAAAGGGTCACTAAGCGTAACTAAAGCCACACTTATCTTAGAATAGTATTTATCTACAACGCCAACTTTTTTCATAATATTCACCTATATTTTTCTAAATATAGCATCTCTCGTATATATTTACTTCAATTATAAAAATGAAGAACAAGTCTAATGAATAGACGATATTGATGATGATGTTGATTCTTTGAAATAGGATATGACTTTTTCATAATACATTTTTAGTGTAGGCATTAATTTTGGCGGAGGAACAAGCAAAGCCAAAGCAAAATGTCTTGTTCCTGCTGTTATGAATTTTTCAATGCCTTCTATACACTCGTCAGGTGAACCGAAAATAAAAAATTCTTCAACCGCTTCTATAGGAATGTCTTTCACTTGGCTTAGAAGTTCTTTAACATTAGAAGGCGTAACAATGAATTTTGCTGCATTGAATTTCTCGCTAGGTAGCGTATAACCAAATTTCTCTTTAAGCAGTCGTGGAAAAAACGCCAAAAGCATTTTTGCCGGCAGTTCAAATCTTTCTATAGCCTCATCATAAGTTGGTGCGACAAGCGTATACATGAACAGAGCCGGTTCAATATCTTCAGGAGACCGTCCAGCATCTTTTGCATGTTTTCTAATGTATATAAGTTTCTCTTTGTAGGCTTCAGGTGAAATATTGAGCGGAAACCATCCATCAGCCAATTCTCCAGTTATCTTCATAGTCCTTGGTGAGTTAGCAGCTATCCAAATTGGAGGGTGTGGTTCTTGAATTGGCTTTGGCTCAAATATGGCTTCTTGAAGGTTGAAAAAATCCCCTTTATGGGAGGTCATTTCTTGCGTCCATAAATTCTTTATTATTTTGAGAGATTCATGCATTCGTGAAACTGGTCGCGTCCAAGTTACACCATAAGGATCTAAGTTCATTGCTTCGCCGGGTCCAATACCCAATATTGCCCTTCCATTACTAATGATGTCGAGAGTGGCTACGGTTTGTGCCAATACTGCAGGAGGGCGTCGATGTGGATCGGTGACACACGTACCTAACTTTACTCTTTTGGTTTTTACCGCAAGAGCAGTTAAAGTAGTCCATGCTTCAAGAGCATCAAAACGTTTAATTCCTATAGCAATAAGATGGTCACCCATCATTATTGAGTCAAATCCGTTTTTATCAGCATATTGCGCACTTTCGTAGATTGTCTCAAGCGGATAAAGATTCGGGCAGACTCCGAATTTAATTTCTTCTGAAACGTCCAATTTTTCAACCCCTAAAACGTCTAACATCAACTAGCATTTTTATGACGTATAGTTTTAAAAGATCTATGAATTCATCGTCTCCAAAACATTTTTAGTCATTTTCTTTGCTTTTAGAATAACTATTGTGCATTACTAAAAATATTGTAAGGGACAACTTATGCGATACTTCACACCCTTAAAACAAATTGCTGTTTTTCTAACGATATTTTGTCTGATCTTTGTGCTCATTGCAAGTTTGCCTATTACGAGGAATGATAATCATGTAATTGCAGCAGATCAGCCTCTTATGAGAATTGTGTTTGATAATACTCATGAAGAAACCAATTCAATCACTGGGGAGTTTAATAACGCCGCTGAATTGCTTGATAATAAAGGTTATTTAGTAAACAAAAGTACAGAGATACACACTGATCTTTCTTTAGTGCTTCTTAACTGTGATGTTTTTGTAGTAACTGCTCCCCACAAGACGTTTCTTCCGAATGAAACACAACTTATAGAAACTTTTGTTGCTAATGGTGGAAACCTTTTCTTGCTTGGTGATTATGAGTTTAATTCAACTTTGACTGCTTCTATTAACTCTCTTTCATCTCATTTTGGTATAGAATTTGGTCAAGAACTTATTGAAGATCTTAGTAACAATGATGGTCGCCCTTATTGGCCAACAATCTCAAGTTTTTCTAATCACCCCATTATCAATACTACTGATGTTCAGGAATTCACTCTCTATAATGCGACTTCAATATTTGGTGGTAGACCTATCGCATTTACTTCCTTAGATGCGAGCCCCTCAAATGCAACAGTATTGACATCAAGTAGATATAAAAGTGGAAAAATCGTAGCCATTGGCGATTCTGATCTTTTTAGTAATGAATTTCTTGAAGGGGACGCAAGGAACCTTCTTTTAAATATTTTCGGTTGGTTCGTTTTAGACGTTGTTGAAATTGTTGTTGGCGTAACTAGTGTTGTCCAAGGAGCATCTGTGTTATTAGCAATAGATATTTTCAGTCTACAAAATCGCTCTAATTTATTTATTCGTGTTGTAGGAGAAGGATTTGAGAGATTTGAGGAACCTTTTAACATTACAGAAGGATCGAATCAGATTTCTATTGAAGTACAAGCGTCTTTGATCCCCTATACTTTTGGAGAAAAAACACTTAGACTTCTTATTCTCTTTAAGCCTTTTGACTTCAATCTAAATATTGTTTATGCTGAGGAATTCAGCATTATTATCAGGATATCCGATATTAATCTCGTTATTGGATTTTTAATACCATTTATTCTCATTTTAGGACTCTTTCTATATTCTGCTCGTATTGGTAAGCGAAAGAAGCAATGAGTGCCTTTGAACCAAACTGGGTTTTTTAAAAGAAGACGATGCTGAGAATATCATTCAGGTAAAAACGGGTAAGATGAACATATGTAATTGCAAAACCTAGGATAATTGACAGGATAAGGTTATCATCAATCGGCAACTCAACTAAGTCAACTGAAACAACTACACTTGCAGCTACTATCGAAATAATAATTGGCCAAAATAAAGGTGTTTCAAAGAAGAAAAATATACTAAGGCCTAAACTGGTAAGAAACGCACCTATTGATCCTTCAACTGTCTTTTGTGAATCTTTAAAAATCTTGTGTCTTCCAAGAGCAATTCCAGTAACTGCAGCCATCCCATCTCCGGCTGCTGCGATAGTAACTGCTGCGATAGCGATTATCTTTTCAAATAAAAAAACTGTAGTCAATGCACCTATTGTGAAGTAGACAGCAGCACCTAATGTTCTCTTTTCAAACGGTCTGGTAACGGTATCCGCCATTTTTCGTAAAGGAAATAAGTAATAGGCTTTTACGCGAATGATATCTGATACAACAAACCCCAACAAAAAAATTGCACACCATAACAGAGTTGTTGGCTTATTAGAAAAATAATATAAAATGACAACAACCAGGATAGTGAGATGGAATAGTTTTCGGCTTACCTCTCTTCTTAATTTTATTTTTTCTTTCTTTTTCAAATAATTCCCCTGCTTATATGATATTTTTGGTGAACTGGGATTTGATCAATCACTCAATCTCGATTTTATGTCTTTTAGTAATTCCATGATCTCTAACAGGTTTTTTTCAATTTCTTTATATTTTTCTTCCTTTTTGAAGAAAGCCCGTATCCTGTTAGCTCGACTTTTCAGGGTTTCAAAATTTCCACCACTCTTGGGCAAAACTCCTTTCCTTCTCAATTGTCCAAGCATCTTTCCGACCGAAGTTTCTGGCATATTGGCATTTTTAATAACATCTTCAAAAGACGAGGAGTTTGCTATGACCTCTAATAGTTTTTGTTCGGTTTTCGTCATTTCATCAAGAAGAATTGGTCTAAGCCCGTATTCGTCAAATATTTCTTTGACCGCTTCTCTTACAATTACCTCAAGTTCCTCAGGTCCCACTATCATAAACATATCGCTTAATTTGATCGCTTTGATTTTCAACTCCTCTGCCATCTTTTTTGCCGCTTCATTTGAAAAGCCCTTACATGTTACGACACAAGAAAGCCCCATAACTTTAGCCTGGGGATGAATGGTGTCAGGGTAGTACATTTTTTAACTTTATAATACTTTTTGCTGAGTTTATGAACAAGGATGGAGGAAGAAAAATGAGACTCTGTGTTGTGAATTAATAGTTAGTTATTTTAATGTGTACGGAGCACTCATGCCATGTTAACAAAGAACCAACGGATCAAAATTACCTTGAAAGACACTAAGGAGCGTCGTAAATACATGAAGTGTCGGGTGTATACCGTGAAGCTAGACCGCTCGCATTTAAACCAAGACTCGTTAACTATCTTAAAGCGCTTATTTTTGGAAGCTAAATGGCTGTACAATCATTGTGTTGGGCATCTTAACGTGTTCTCTATCGATGATAAAATAACAGCCGTGCCGGTGAAGGTTAAAGACCAGTTTGAGCTTCGCCAATTAAGACAGTTATCGTCACACATGCGTCAAAGCATCATAACACGCACCCAACAGAATATCCGTAGCTTAGCCCGTGCAAAAGCGAAGGGTCACAAAGTAGGACGCTTGAAGTTCAAGTCCTATGTGAATTCCATCCCGCTCAAGCAATACGGCAATACCTACAGGATCATCAACAGGAAGTACTTGCACATTCAAATGATACCGCAAAAACTGCGTGTCAACGGCTTGGAACAACTGCCATCAAATTGTGAATGTGCCAATGCTACCTTACTGCACCAGCATGGTGATTATTACGTATCCATAACTACCTATACTCCGAGAGAACACAGGCAGGCGATGGTGGTGCCAACCAAATCAATTGGTATCGATTTTGGGGTAAAGAATCAGTTAACGCTTTCGAACGAGGTACGTATACGATACAAGGTACCAGTTACGCGCCGTATAAAGCATTTGTGTAAGCAATTAAGCCGTAAACAGTATCGCAGTAAGAATTGGTGGAAAACGCTGTATAAGTTGCTCAAAACCTACGTTAGAACCACCAATATTAAACGAGACATCCGCAATAAACTCGTTCATTTCCTCGCCACCAATTTTCAAATGGTGTGCTATCAAACTGAGAATTTGCGCGCCTGGCAACGCCTGTGGGGTAGAAGAATGCTGTCAACCAGCCTGGGTGGAATAATTCGCATGCTTGAAGTCAAGGTGCAAACACCGGTGGAAATCGACCGTTTCTTCCCCTCCACAAAGAGCTGTTCGCGTTGCGGTCATCAGCGCGACATGAGTTTAGCAGACCGTACCTATGTGTGTCATCATTGCGGTCTGGTGATAGATCGTGATTTTAACAGCAGTTGTGTACTAGAACACGAAGGTAATAGAATACTAGGTAGGGGACCTACCGAAGTCACGCCTGCGGAGACTAATACCTCTACCTTAACGTTGGACTATCTGAACCA
>JAEORY010000158.1 GCA_016840645.1 Candidatus Borrarchaeota archaeon
GAAAATCTGTACATTTTCAAAATCTACTATTCTCTCGGTATTATCACTTATGAGTGAAATGTGGTCAGAAAGTCGAGTTCGATATTTTGAGAGTACGTCCTCTGCATCTTTATAGGCTCTTTTACGGTCTCCCATGCATAGCGCAACGCCCACACCTGCTGAACCCATTCGACCACATGCATTTAGGCAAGAGGCGAATTCTCGTGCGTCTCTTAAAATCCCGCCCTCTTTTTCTTTAACTAGTGTATATACATTCCCAACAATACTCTGCGCTTCATCTGATGAAACGCCATGCTGTAGACTCCTTGTGATGAGAGCGCTAACTAACTTCGTGCGTTCCTCAGTAGTCAAATCGGCAATTGATCTCCATTCATCTCCCTTTTTTAGTGGAATTTGAAGTTCTACCAATAACTTAAAGCACGCATCACGGTTTCCAGTAATACTTGGAATATAAGGATCAGTTGTATATTCTAAAGCGGTATGAACTGGTCGTGTCATTCTACCAAATAGCCTAAGATCTTTCTTAACCTCAAGGACTTGTGCATTTACTGCGTCGTCAACGATTGATTTGTTTAATCCGGTGAATGACCCTTGTTCCCCTTTATCTTGTCGATCCCCAATCGCACCAACAACTGCCAGTGCTGACAAGTCGAGGTTCTTAGCATCCATTGCAAGGGCTGTAAAGTAACTCAGACCAGCGCCACTTACATCGTATGATCCATTGATTTCAAAAAGATGCGGATTGAGTTGAAAAACTCCGTTTTCAGCACCAACTGGAGGGTGATGGTCCAGTATAACAACCTTGTTTTTTTTAGTATCAAGGTATTTTCTCACGATATCTAATTGACCAGATCCTAAATCAGTAAAAATGAAAAGATTAACATTTTCTTTCCCTTTAGAGAGTGTAGCCATAATATCTTCTTCAAGTTGCCGAATAATTGACACCTGAAAACTTGCTCCAGCACGATATAAAGTAGTTGCGATTATTCCAGCCGCAGTAATCCCATCTGTGTCTAAATGAGAAACGATTTTGGTCTGATCGTTATTTTTTATTGCGTCTTTAATTATATCTGCAATAACTTCTGCTTTTTTTAAAAAATCGTCATATTTCTTTTCCATAGCCTCCACCATCGCCGTAATAAACGTGTGGAGATAGTTTATCTACACAAATATTTTAATAGACCACGATTTACATCTCAAAGCTTATGTTAAATTGATTAATATTCATTGAAAAACAAGTTTGTTAGCTGTGCAATATAACCTTTATGTTTTAAGTTAAAAAAAGCATCGTGAACTACCTCACGCTAAAGCTGTGGTGCTTTCTTGCTCTATAGGTGTAAACTAATCGCAACCTCTCATTGCAACATTCACGGCATTTGGCAAAGTGAAAAACAATTAATGGTCTAGTAAATAAAGAATTAAAATCTTTTTGGTTATCTAATTAATTGAGCAACCTTTTTCGGATCGTATTTCCACTTTGGATCAATTTTCTTCGTTCTGCGGTAATATTTCGAGAGCCTATGGATTTTTGCTTCTGTCAGCTGCAACCCTCTTTTTGAGTGTAGGTCTTTGGGATTAGCTTCCATATGGTTGCGGAGATTCCAAGCCTTCCTGATGAGATTTAATATGTCTTCTGGAAGTACAGGCCTTAAATCATGCTCTACTAAATGCTGAGATACGCTTTTTCCGGTATGAAGTTTCACAGATGGAATACCATATTGATCCCTAAGTATTGTTCCGATCATTGCCTGCGACTCGCCCGACTTAGCAAACTTGACAATTATATCATCAACCTCTTCTGGCAAATATTCTACCCACACAGGCGATTTTGTGCGTGGGGGACGTTTACTTGCACTTTTACCCCGTGCTCTACTGTGCATTCTAGCCATTTTAGTTTCCTCCAAGAAGGTTCCTCTGAATTTCTACATTTTTATCAGTTGTGTGGAATTCTTGGTTTGTAGATTAAGTTTTTTTAAATCTAAATGTTTTAAAAAGGTTACCAAAAAAACACAATTGAGTTTTAAATTTTTGCTGATTATAGCGGGAGACTGAAAGTTCGCTTGTATAACTTTCTTAAAACTCGAAGTTGAGGTTTTTAACTTAATCTTTAAGAATATTTGCAATACGCTCTTTAGATGGTTTAATTAGTTTCAATACCTTTATAATGTAGCATTTTTTTCAGATGTTGTTTAAGGATTTGGTGATAATATAACACTGAAAACCAATTTGGAGTGTTTCCATCATGCTCCTTATGAGTAGCACAATTAGTGAGTATGTGAAAAAATTAGGTGCTGACTTAGTTGGCATAGCACATGTTAAAGAAATAAAGGATGAAAGGATAAAAGCAGAAATTAAAAGCGTACTTGATGATGCAAGAACTCTAATTTTAATTGGGAGACGCTTAGAACATCTAATGATTAACAAACAAGGGAAAGAAAGCGCAAATTACCAGATTACAATAAGCAAGACTTTAAAGTTGATTACACAAAAACTTGTTGGATTCATTTTCAGAAGCGGTTTTAACTCTAAACTATTATTGGATCCTGAAAAAATGAGTGATGATCAACGAATCAACATCAAGAAACTTGCAGCTTCAGCTGGATTAGGGCAAATTGGCTTTAATAACTTGCTTTTGACACCAGAGTTCGGAGCGCGTGTGTTAATTGCTGCATTGGTAACTGACGCCCTTTTAGAACCTAGTAAAAGGATTGAATCACCAATCTGTTTGGAATTAAAAGGAATTTCCTGTAAAAAATGCGCAGATGCGTGTCCGCAACTTGCAATAAGTTTTACAGGGCGATTTTATGAATCCAAATGTCTAAAACAGCTCAGTAAAGACATTGAGTTGTATCAATTATATAACTGCACTCTGTGTATTACATCGTGTCCTGTAGGA
Organism: Candidatus Borrarchaeota archaeon; assembly: GCA_016840645.1. The sequence continues at coordinate 2,897 of JAEORY010000158.1, forward strand.
CATCCTGATTCTTCAGAGCAGTAAACTACTCTCTGAAGTTTACTTTTCATTTAGAATGTTTAAAATATTAATAATATCTTTTTGTGCCCTTTTTAGTAACTTTATTGCCTTCTTTTTTTCTTTTTCGTCTAACGAATGAAATGGGGCAGTTTTTCGCCATAGTTCACGCAAGTCTGTTAATGCATAAAGAGCGTCAAAAGTAAGAGAAACCCGTTCACTCATTTTGTTCACCTACAAATAATTAGAAATAAATTGAAGCCGGGGGGAGGAATTGAACCCCCGTAAAGCGGATCTGCAGTCCACCGCCTCTAAGAGGGAGATATTTCCAGCCTCTAGGCTACCCCGGCATATCATCCAATTTAATATGTATACGTTTCTGGCCGCCTCGATCAGATACGTCTCGCCTAATAGAAGACTAATTTAAAAACATTACTGAAGTTCTGAAGAATTGAATACAGAGTAATACATTTAAAATGAGTTGACTTTAAACCTACCATACTAGTTACAATATGTTTGAGTGATCAGAATGGTCAGATTACGTGAATGCAGTTTTTGCGCAATTAAAATCGAACCTGGTACAGGGATGTTATACGTTAAAACAGATGGATCAACAAGATGGTACTGCTCTAGTAAATGTAAAAAATCAGATTCGATGAAACGCAATCCACGCAAACTAAAATGGACAAATCGATATGAATCTAAGCGTTAATATCCTGTATCTTATTTTTAATAACCAAATAACAAAACTTAAGCATTAGATTTATTCGTATAACCACTTTTCGTCTGAACGTGGATATTTACATACCTCTTCTTCGGCAAAATATACTGCCATTTCCATTCTTGCATTTTCTACAGAATCTGCTGCGTGGATGACATTTCGCTCAAGAGTCATCCCAAAATCACCTCTAATGGTACCCGGACTTGCTTCTAGAGAATTTGTTTTTCCTATAATTGTCCTTACTGCTTGAACTGCGCTTTTTCCTTCCACAACCATTGGAAGAGATGGTCCTGATGTAATATATTCTATTAATGGTTCGAAAAATGCCTTTCCTTTATGAACGGCATATTGTTTCTCTGCTAATTCTCTTGAAACTTGTAATAACTTCAATGCCGTTATTTTCAGCCCTTTTTTCTCAATCCTTGAGATTATTTCTCCAATTAACCCTCTTGCTATGGCATCAGGCTTAAGCATCACGAAAGTTCTCTCAAATTCACTCATAATGTTGCCTCCTAATACTTAGACCTTAAAACTTAAAAAACTCAACTGATTAGGCGAAGGAGTCCCCTTCCGAAAGGTGGGGGAGAAATTCGCCGTTGACTTCATCCAAATTATGCCTGTACTTCGACAGAGTAAGCTCACCTTGCGGGGTGTGAATTGTCCAATGCGCTTACCGAATGCATCCATCACGCCGATTTTATTTGTTGTTTCGGTGGGTAATCTGCATACCCATCCTCTGTATGTTTCACTCGCTTTTTCGGCCTCCACATAATCTCCTTTTCTAAAATGACCACCATTTTTTGTCCCTCCAAATTTAGGGCGAAGATGTCCTTTTTGGTGATGTTGTCTATGAAGTGGTCGGCGTGCGAATTCAGGGCGTTGCCAGTAATAAAACGGCGCGTTCTTAGATTCTATAAAATGTCCGAACATGCCACATAACATGGCTACCGCATCATTGGCGTGACTCTCCGGTGAGATTTTATCCTTCTTGCTAGACTTTGGTATACCGTATTGTTTTCGTAGATTTGCCGTTTGCCAGCCTTTAAATCTTATAGTTGGTGCCATCGCTTCTAACACTTTATAAAAGCGCGTCTTACCGATTTCTGCCGTAGAAAAATATTTTCCATGTCTATAGTTGAAATGATTGAAGGCGATATCTTCTGTACCATTCTGTATTATGGGATAAATGGTGGCCAGTTCTTTCACGATTTTTTCGCGTAACTCGGCCTTCGCTTGTTGTGAGGGGGCGATCCAATAGTCTTTTTTTCGGCGGTTATTGAATCGGCATTTTCGCCGCCATAATTTCTGTCGTCTTGAGCGTCTTAAGCTACGCCGGTCATTCATTTTCTGTGAGACACGTGCTGGCAGTTTTGCCATGCCTTTTAGACAGACTTCACTGTTACTACCAACCGCATACCCCTCATATTTAGAACCCGTATCGATCGCTATTTTGAGTGGCTGTGTACTCAGACCGACATTCACCAGCATGTGAAGATAGAAGATACCGAGTTTGTTGAACCTGCCTCGTGCCACCTTTCCTGTTATGAGTTTACGTGCCCTAGCAGGAGTTGTAGGCATGAGCGGTTTTCCCTCGCTACTGACTACAGGAATCCTGATACTCATGGTTTTAAATCACCATTTTTTGACGTGTTTTTATACACCGATTTACGGCCAAGAACACTAACTTGTAACACGCGCTTTGGAGTTGCCCACTCGGAAGATGTCGTGCAACCACGCCCGTTCTGTATCAGGCAGAACTTACAGGGTTCGGAACTAGCGCAACATTCCGAAGTGTGTACCACCGAGCGGCTGCTGCATAACTCTATGGTATGGTATAGGTTATGCCTCCTAGACAACTCTTGCCCCGTGAGCCTGTACTTCACAAGCCCCATCCGACAGGGTGGGGTAGTTGACCTACTTTCAGTTTTTAAAATGGTTTTAAATGAAAGAACATTAACCTCTCCACATTTTTTGTGCTCTAGGAAATGTTAATTTGTTATAATGGAGAGATCTTACGGTGTTTTTTAGAATTCTATTATTTGCATATCTTCCTTTTCAGGTTTTTCAGTGACTTTAAGGTTTATCTGAACTATCTCATCTGAAATCATATTTCCTCTTACTGTTCGTCTCTTTCTCTGACCAGGTCTTTTTGGATGAAAACCAGGTGCTGATGACAACAAGATTCTTTTCCTGATAGCCCCATGAACATCAGGTTTCATGGGGAAACCATCTTTGTCACTTCCACCAGTTAACACGAATTTGTATCCCGGAAAGCCAATTGTTGTACCTTCAATTTCTTCTGAAATCTTGATTCCAAATAATCTGCCAATTTTATCACCTTCGATACCAATCTGTCGTGTTTTACCAGTTTCTGGATCAGATATAACAGCTTTATATTCAACCACTTTTCTTGTCCTCCGAAATGTTCTGATTATCATCAAGTTTTGAAATCGTGAATGATTAAAGAACATGAATTCATTTTCTGTTTATAAATTCTGTGCTTTGACCAAATGGAAAATTAAAATCCCCACAATGGTTTTGTTTTCCGTTTTATTTCACGAAGTTCGTCTAAAATTTCTTTTTGAGAGTCTGGCAGTTCCTCTTTGAATTTGGTTCGCAGCGTATTAAACATCGTCTCAGACATGTCAACTAACAGTACATCATTTTCGTTAAAGGTTCTGCCCACAGTAGCTCCCTTAATTGATATAGCAACCTCTTCCCCTTTTGTAGCCTTAGGAACATTCTCGCCCCGATCTTGTATTCCAACTATTTCGCCGACTTTGCGTCCATCGGAACGAATTAATAGATATTTTGGACAGATTTGTCCTCCTAATACTTCAACACCAACAACTGCTGGTTTATTAATTCGAAAAACAAAACCTGGCATCACTTTTATTTTACCTGGCCTAATAATTGCCTTTTCGCGTTCTTCACGTAATTGCCTTTCCTTATCTAGTTTCCACTCATCGAAATCCTCAACGAGTCTATAAATGATATTGTTTAGCAGTATAGGTATACCCAGGCGATCTGCTTCTTCTTGTACGTCTGGACGTACACCAACATTAAAGCCTAAAATTATTCCATTTAGGGGATCTTGTTCGAGAGAAACACCTGCATCAACAACATCACGTTTGCTAACGTCTCCAACGTTCGCAGTTCTTATAGGAATCTGGCTTTCTTTTAAAAGTCTAAGAATAGCCTCTAAAGAACCTAAAGCATCTGCTTTCAGGATTATTCCAGCAATATCTGTAGATATAATTATCTCGCTGATCTCTTTTTTTATTTCCGCAATAAGGGAGTTTAAGTGTTCTTCATCAGTGAACACTGAAACTGATGCACCAGCAACAGCGTTATCGAGATTTGGCGCACCTATTTTTATACCAGCCGCTGCTTTTATTTCATCTACTGAACTAAACTTTTCTCTTGGATCACGGATTTCATCCAAAGGTTTTGGAGAAAGTAATGCGCGGACTTTTGTTATAATTGGTTCTCCATTCTTATCATAGGTGACAATATTGTCTCCTTTCTTAATTACCCCTTCATATATAATCGTATCAATCGTAATTCCAAGACCCGGCTCTTCCTTGACTTCCAGAATTGAACCTATTGCTGGTCCTTTCGAAACATGTAATTTTTCTTGCAGATATTGCTGTGCCAAACCAGTTAAAATCATTAGAAGGTCTGCTATCCCTTCTCCAGTTTTAGCAGAAGTTGGGATTATAGCCACATTTTTTGTAAAGTCTTTTATTCTATCGTATCTTTCAGCTTGGAATTTTTCCTTTGAGAGTTCGCCCATTATTTCATATATGCGCTCATTAAGGTCAGTTTGAATAAATTCATTTTGTTTGTTGAAAGATGCTAGAAAAGTAGAGTTCTCGTTGGGTTTCCATCCTCCTAGACGATCAATTTTATTTGCAGCGATCAAAAAAGGAACTTTTCGAGCACGTAAAAGATTTAAACTCTCCCATGATTGAGGCATAAAGCCATCCATTACATCTATTACAAGAATTGCAATATCAGCTACACTCGCTCCGCGAGCCCGCAGGTTGATGAACGATTCGTGGCCTGGCGTATCGATTATTAAAAGACCTGGTAAAGTGAATTTTATCTTGAGAGTATCAAGCAATTTCCCTGTAACGTCTTTAATTGTTTCCATAGGAAAAAAACTTGCACCAATGTGTTGTGTAATGCCTCCTGCTTCCCTTTTCTGCACTGCAGTTCCACGGATTCTGTCTAGCAGTGAGGTCTTGCCATGATCTATATGCCCCATGATTGTGCAAATTGGAGCGCGTAAATCGTCTTTGTCACTCATTCTTTTAAACCTCCACTTCAGGAAGGGTTTGTTCTAAAGATCTTAGACAATTTCTGTCATTATCTTGAAAGAACCTTCATTCTATTCCGTAAAAGACTTTGTAAAGTTTTCTATTTAGCATGTAGTGTGTTGTTTGGTTGTTTCATCCTTTTTTTCCTATGGCAAGTATTCGCCAATAACTTTAAAAGTATCCTCCTGTTTCATTTGAAAAAAGGTGAGAAAAGATGTCTATAGAACTAACTGCATTAGACTCGAACTTTACAATCATGATCGTAATTATATCCATAGTTGGATTAATATATGCTGTTTTACTGGCACGTCAAACTATGAAACATCCCCGCACTGGAGCTGATGCCGACAGAATCTCTGACGCCATAAAAACAGGAGCAAACTCGTATCTAAGGAAGCAACTCACTTCGATCGGCGTTATGGTTGCAATATTAGCGGCAATTCTAATAATGTTGC
>JAEORY010000159.1 GCA_016840645.1 Candidatus Borrarchaeota archaeon
GATGTGAAGAACAGTCCGACTTGTAATGTGAGTACTTACCCACTAATATAAATAGTATTATCATGAATTCAAGCAATTTTCATCATCTTTATTATTTATCTAAATTTCTCCTAAATCGTTGATGGAAAGATTCACCATTAGCTAAATGAATTGTAAAACTTTTTCCACAGAAAGGATAGGTCTCTTTTCGAGATTTTAGTTCTTTTTTACTTTCTAAAAACTTCTGGTGAATTTCAACGTTGAGGATGCTGCGAAAAGTATTATGGCAAAGTTATTTCAGGTTTTGTGACTATATGGGCAACTCACATCCGGTCCCAACCAGTCTCCTGAACCAATAAATCCAGTAAATCGGCATCCGCCACAAAGGAAATTAAATTGACAGTCCCCACAATGTCCTTTCAGCGAATTTCTTCTGCGTATATAATTTAGAAGTTTGCTATTCACCCAAATATTTTCTAAATCGTCTTCTAAAAGATTTCCAACTGTCAGAGGGGTTGGCACACACGGCTGTAAGTCGCCCTGGGGAGTCAAACCTGCATATGTTATTCCAGCTGTACACCCTCCGAAGCCTGAGGCAAATCTATGCACGATCTTACTGAGTTCATAACCAGACCCATCAAATTCGGGTAGATTATCATACCCAGAAAGAGTCTCGCCTACGGTGAAGATTTTGCCCTTGGAACGTGTATAGCTATAGCGTGCATAATAGGTCATTCCTCGTGCATAAACTTTGATTCCATGGCCCTGCGTTATAGATGTTGAAAGTTTTTCGTATAAGCTTTTTAACGCTGCAAATTTTTCTTGTTGAGTAACATCATATTGATCAAAAATTCTTGCGCCTCGCCCTGCTGGTATTAAACGATTCAAATAGAATCGAGTAGCGCCTAGGGCCTCTGCAAACTCTATTATTTTTGGAATCTCATGTACATTCAACTTGTTGAGAGTCATAGTAACTGCAATCTCCTGAAAATTTCCGTTTTCAGCACAAATTTTTATGCCTTCTACGGTTTTTTCAAAAGCGCCAGGAGTATTTCGAAATCCATCATGGATTTCAGGATGGATTCCATCCAGTCCAATTTCAATTCTCTTAACTCCAGCTGTAATCATTTTATCGGCTATTTCGTGAGTAAGAAGCGTGCCATTTGTAGCTACTGTGCACAGTAGATCATTTGAACTAGCATATTGTACTAGTTCAAAGAGATCTGACCGAGTGAGAGGTTCTCCCCCAGAGAAGGTTAAAACAGAGACTCCTGCATTAGCCATATTCTCTATTACTCTAAATCCTTGTTCAGTGTTTAGTTCGTTATATTCTTGCCCTATATAGCTTATTGAGTCCTGATGACAATGTAAGCAGTTTAGATTGCATTTATTAGTAAAATTCCAAACAATGACGACAGGTACGTTTGTAGGTTGCGGTTTCATCACGCCGAACGTGGATATCCCTTTCACAAGATTAATTATAGCCCTTTGATAGGGTGGTTTCTCTATCAATTTCAGTAAAAAACCTTTGGAAATTTTCAAGTATAATGACAAAGATTGAATGACTGCATCTATTATACGCCAAGTTATTTTACAACTTGAGCACAATCTCTTTTTTCGGTTTACTAATAGTTTGAATACGGATTTAATTCGTTCTTCGCCACATGTCTCACATTTTTCAGCGAGGTAATCAGAAAGTTTCTTTGCAAGATAGTACGACATTTTCATTTTCACAACATCCTTTTGCTTATTTTTGCCACAAGAGAGAACGAATTATTTGAAGGACTGTTCATCAACCGGTGATTAATACATATTTCCTGGTCATTCACGAGAGTTGTCCATCTCCATCTCTCTATTTCAATTTAGTACGCCTTTGATATTCTCTTGCCGATGTGCACGGATGTTGTCGGAGATGGGTTCAGTCTCATGCACAGGAGTTCTAACTGAAACTCTTTGAGAAACCTTATTTTCAGGTAGAAACTCATTTAAAGCTATGTACCTTTCATTTCGTTTATTTTTTGTGTTAATTCAGGAACTACTTTGAATAAATCATCCACAATGCCAAAATCAGAAACATTGAAAATAGGCGCATTTGCATCTTTGTTGATGGCAACGACAAGTTCAGAATCTTTCATGCCAGCTGCGTGCTGAAAGGCACCACTAATACCAAGCGCAAGATATAACTTAGGTTTTACTGTCTTGCCTGAAGTGCCAACTTGGCGTCCTTTATCTAGCCAGCCTTTGTCGACAATTGGTCGAGAACAAGAAATTGTAGCACCTAACGCAGTAGCGAGCTCCTCGATTACAGGGAGGTTTTTGTCCTCTTTGATTCCTCGTCCAATCGAAACAAGGATGTCACTTGCAGTTATGTCTACGTCACTTATTTCTGGTTCGACGTATTTGACAAATCGCTTGCCAATCGGCTCTTCTTTTAGAGGTGATTCTAAATTAATAACTTCGCTAGCTTCTGATTCAGGTTCTTTGGATTCAAAGGATGCAGGACGAATGGTTATAAGATAACTATCAGATTTTTTAAGAGTAGCTTTGGCATCAACTTTTCCACCATACATTTGACGAACTATCCTTAGTTGGCCATCTTCGAGGAAAAAATCAGCACAATCAGTAGCTAATGATGTTTGTAGCTTAATGGCTAAACCTGGGGCTAAGTCAATACCATATGATGTGTGTCCAATCAGGGTTAAAAGAGGCTTGTATTCATTGATTAGATGAGATAATACCATTTGATATGTTTTTGAATTGAAATATTCAAGTTTTTCATCTTTCACAACCATTATTGTATCTGCATAACCCTTAAGGGAGTCTAAAAATTGTTCAACGTCATTCCCCAAAAGCACAGCAGTTGTTTTGGAGATTTCTTTGCACTTGCTTAACATCTCGAAGGTAATGTCCCTAATCTCACCTTGCCGGTGTTCCACTAAAACAAAGATGCTCATTTATATTAACCCCCTTGCTCGTAAGACCTCAACAATTTTTGTAGCGTCATCCAGAATGACAACTTGCTTCGTAGGTTTTGGAATAGATAACTCCTCGATTTGAAGCCAAGATCCAGATATCCCGACTTCTTCGGGAGTTAATTCTAATTCATTTAAGCTGATGACTTGCAATTCTTTCTTTTTAGCTTTGCGTATGCCCATAATAGAAACATATCGTGGTTCATTGATTCCAGTTTGAATGGTAAGTAATGCAGGTAATTGAAGTTCTAGAACCTCTTCTAAACCACCCTCAAGTTCTCGATTAACCTCTATTAGTTTATCCTTTATTTCTATCTTCTTAACTAGGCTCGCATGTGGAATTTCTAAAAATTCTGAGAGAATTCCTCCCACCTGGCCATATCCTTCATCATTAGTTTGTAAGCCAGTAAATACCAAATCGAATGGCAAATCCTTAATTGCATTGTAAAGAATTTTTGCGATAGCATAGGCATCGGAACCTTCAAATGCATCATCATGAACTCTGATTGCTTTATCGGCGCCTTTAGCTAGGCATCTCCTTAATGTTGCTTCTGCATTATCATCACCAATTGTTATCGCGGTGACGGACCCAGTTCCAAGTCTTTCTTTTATCAATATTGCCTCTTCAATTGCATATTCGTCCCATTCGTTAATTTCGAATGGTAAATCTCCGGTTTTTATTTTTTTACCGCTTTCGTCGATTAAGATTTCAGCACCCGCTACATCGGGAACATGTTTTACACAAACAATTATGTCCAACTGTTAACCTCCAAAATGAAGTGATCAAAATAAAATTTGCAGGGAGTAAGAGAAAGTTGACAATTTAAAAATGTTTTAGATCTTCAAAAAAACAGAGAAAATAATAATCAACCAAATAGTCAAGCCACTTTTTCGATTTTAATGCCATCTAAGAGTTGTACACGGCTTTCTTCTGGAATCGGACCAAGTTCACTGACCATTTTTGCTTGGATTTCAAAGATATTAGCTATTTTCTTGTATGCAGGGAGTTCTACAGTGCTATAATATATCCTTGAACCTTCGATATCCAGATCTTCCATCTGATCAATGATTTCTTCAATCCTCTTCTTTGTGAACTTCTCTCTAGTGGCATCTCCTTCGATGACAACGATTCCATCCGCCCCGAGTCTAAAAGCATAACTAATGTGTTGTAGACTGAGAAGTGCAGTCGAAGGTACACGAATAGCCCTAATTTCGAAGGGGTAATTCTGTCTATCCTGTCCTACAAAATCCAGCCCTGTGTAACCAATGGTCTTGTCGACAAAAGCGATTATCCTTATTTCATCAGGTTCTTTATCTTGAAGTAATCCTCGTAGTTGGGAGATAATCTGCTTTTCGGTGAAATTCTTAAAATCGATTGCAGCCTCTGGGCACTCTGGAACACAAGCACCGCATTCTATACACAAAAGAGGGTCAATTTTTGCCTTCCCTTCAATCATTTTTATTGCGCTGGAAGGGCAGATTTCTAAACAGATTTCACATCCAGTACACTTAGTAATATCGACGACAGCTTTTTCGGGCGACGTTACAATATATCCTTTAGATAAAAATGAGGAGACGCGTGCCGCTGAACCTAAAGCATCAGATACCGTATCTCTAACATCTTTTGGACCTATCGCACAACCGCATGTGAATATGCCAGTTTGAAGTGAATCAACGGGATTGAGTTTGACGTGCCTCTCTTGAATAAATTCATCTCCGCCTAATGGTATTTTCATCATGTCTGCTAACTTATTGAGTCCCTTAGATGGAACCATTGGTGTTGCCAAAGCTACTAAATCAAACGGTTCTTCAATCACATTTTGAGTAAGCGTATCTTCTGCTCTGATCATAACCTTGCCATTTTTCCTCTGCCAGACTTCAGAAACTTTACCTCGAATAAATCTGACGCCTTCTTCTTCAGCTCTCCAATAAAGTTCTTCATAACCTCGCCCAGTAGCTCTGATGTCGGTATAAAAGACCCATACATCAATTCCTTCATAATATTCTTTTAGGAGGGTTGCTTGTTTGATAGAATACATGCAACATATGCGACTACAATACGGAATGTACCTATTCTTATCTCTAGAACCTGCACATAACAAAATCGCTATTTTCTTAGCAGTTTTGCCATCACTAACTCGCTTAACATGACCTTTTGTAGGTCCAAAGAGCGATGTGAGACGCTCCAGTTGTAACATGGTTATTACATCAGGATAGTTTCCATATCCGTATTCTTCGATTTTCCGTGCATCATATGTTTCGTATCCCGTAGCAACAACTATACTACCTACTCTAAGCTCTAAGATTTGCCCTTTATCATCTAAGTTTATGGCGTTTGCAGGGCATATTTTTTCACAAATTCGACAGATCCCATATTTATGATAAAGACAATGATTTTCGTCTATCGTATATACCTGTGGTACTGCCTGAAGAAAGGGGATATAGGCCGCACTTCGTTTAGATAATAGTTCTTCTTCAAATTCATTGATGCATTTTACAGGGCAGTCAACGGTACAATCACCACAACTTGTACATTTTTCCAGATCCACACCACGGGGCTTAACAAAGACTTTAACATCGTAATTTCCTGGTCGCCCTCCAATTTCTTGAACTTCCGAATAAGTCAAAAGTGTGACATTTTCGTTTCGTTCGACTTCGGCCATTCGTGGGGTAAGAATACATTGAGCACAATCAAGGGTTGGAAAAACCTTAGTCAGTTTTGCCATGTTGCCGCCAATGCTAGGTTGTCTCTCGACTAAAAACACTTTAAATCCCATGTTCCCTAATTCTAACGCTGCCATCATGCCAGCGATTCCACCACCAATGACCAGAATATTACTTGACGTAGGTTCTGTTATAATTTTCAAGGGTTCAAGTTCTAGACTTCTTTCGTAGCCCCCTCTTAGTAGGCTTATAGCTTTTTGTGTTGCTTCCGTACTCATTTGTGGCCCATGAACCCATGAACATTGTTCTCTGATATTAACAAATTCTAACAAATAAGGATTCAATCCAGCACGTTCTAGCATACTTTGAAAAGTTATTAAGTGCAATCGTGGACTGCAAGACGCAATAATTACTTTATTTAGTTTCATTTCTTTTATAGTGTCAGTTATCAACTCTTGAGAAGGTTTCGAACAGGTGAATGGATTGGTTTGTGACGCTAAAACATATTTCCAAGTGCCGGCGATTTTGCTTACTTTTTCTACATCAACAACGTTCGATATATTTCCTCCGCATTGACAGACGAAAATTCCAATTCTGTGTTCAGTAGTATCTACACTTTCGGAGGAGGCATCCAACATTGTTCACCAAGTATTCATTAAATGATTCTAACAACAGACGTCAAAAAGGCATTGAAATTGGCTCATAATCGTTTTGAGCCATATCATTAGGTTGTTATTTTGAGGCATAACATACTCTAATCTTTTAACTTTTTGGTTTACAAAAAATTAAACGTCTGAAATCTCTAAATTAAAAAAGTATATATCTTATGACTGGAACTAAAAGGAAGTTTGCGGAAATTTAGATGGAATTATTATCCTACTATGGATGTGAAATTTGCAAATGACAAAAGTCTTAGGGATGATGGGTGATTTTGCGGTTGCAGAGGCAGCAAAACTATGTAATCCTGACGTAGTTGCGGCTTTTCCTATTACACCTCAAACAATTATTGTCGAGCGCCTATCAGAGTTTGTTGCAGACGGAGAAATCGACTGTGAATATATAACCGTTGAATCAGAACATTCTGCTATGTCTGCGTGTTATGGGGCCTCTTCAACGGGGGCAAGAGTATATACCGCTACAGCATCTCAAGGAGTAGCGCTAATGTGTGAAATTTTGTACTTGGTAGCATCAGCCAGATTTCCAGTCGTAATGACAGTCGTAAATCGTGCACTTTCTGGACCAATTAGCATCTGGTGTGACCATAATGATGCAATGTTAGCACGGGACTCTGGATGGATTCAATGGTTCGTTGAAGATTGCCAAGAGGCTTACGATAGCACAATTCAAGCATTTAGAGTCGGGGAAGATAGACGAATCTCTCTGCCAGTAATGGTATGCTTGGATGGTTTCATTTTAAGCCATTCTATCGAGCCTGTAGCAATCATTGAGCCTACTGACAAAAAAACGATAGATGGATTTCTACCCAGACGGGATCCACTTTATAGACTTGATGTGGATGCACCAATAGCTGTGGGAACCTGCGCGTTTCCTGAATACTACATGGACATCAAGAAAGCTCAAAATGAGGCAATGCGTAATTCGAAAGAGGTTATAAAAGAAGTTGTAGATGAATTTGGTGACAGATGGGGACGTTATTATCCAATTGTTGAATCTTATCATATGGATGATGCTGAAGTAGCCCTTGTAACGATGGGTTCACTCACAGGGACTGCAAAAACTACTGTCGATGAAATGCGGGAAGAAGGAGAGAGGGTTGGACTTGTGAAATTACGCTGTTTCAGACCATTTCCTATAGAAGAAATGCGAATTGCACTAAGAGATGTTCAAGCATGTGGTGTAGTAGACAGAGCAGTTTCTTTTGGAAGCTTTGGTCCGTCCTACGCCGAAACGTCAAGTACAATGAATACTGGAAGAGAAGGTCCTCTTTTCAGGAATTTTATTGCAGGTCTCGGTGGTAGAGATGTCACAGTTGCTGATTTCAAGAAAATGTATGAGATATTGTATGATGACTTGAAGAAAGGAGTGGTTGAACAACCAATCACTTGGTATGGTATAAGAAAAGAGGTGTAGATAATGCCATCAGATTATCCAACAAAACTTTCAGACTTACCAAAAGAAGAGCGATTTAATTCAGGACATAGACTTTGCACTGGTTGTGGTGCAGGCACAATTGCACGACTTATGACAAAGGCTGTTGATAAACCTTTAATTGTGGTAAATGCAACAGGTTGCCTTGAAGTATCAGGCACAATTTTTCCGCATAACGCATGGAGTGTTCCATGGATACATAACGCCTTTGAAAATGCTGCTGCAACTGCTTCAGGCGTACGTGCAGGTCTTGACGTTCTAATGAGGAAAGGCGAGATACCAAAACGCGACATTGAAGTTGTCACTATTGGCGGTGACGGTGGAACATACGATATTGGTTTGCAATCAATAAGCGGAGCGATAGATCGAGGTGAAGACTTCGCCTACATTTGCTACGATAACGAGGCATATATGAATACAGGTATTCAAAGAAGTGGGGCAACCATGCACGCAGCATGGACGACAACTTCACCAGTTGGAAAAGTCCAGCAAGGTAAGAAAAGATCTAAAAAGCCTTTAATTCGTATTATTGCTGCACATGGATTAGAATACGCTGCAACTGCCAGTGTCGCATATCCTTTAGATTTTGTACGAAAAGTTAAACGAGCAGTAGATATCAAGGGTCCTGCCTTTGTGCATTGTAT
>JAEORY010000160.1 GCA_016840645.1 Candidatus Borrarchaeota archaeon
ATAGCGTATTCAAAGGTTGGTTATCTGTTTTTGTTTTATAGACCACAAGACGATTGTCTTCAATGAAGACATTATGGAAGTTTTTATCAAAACCTAAATAACGAAGCAGGTCTTTAACCTTTTCATTAAATACCAGTCTAACACCATACAATTGTTTTTTGTAGATCTCATCATATTCCTTCTCTTCTTTTTCCAATTTTTCAATCTCTTTACTCCATTCCTCCTCTAATTCCATGATACTTTTTTTAGGGTCAAATTGCCGGCTAATTTCAGATATGAGGACACTTCGCTCTGATACTCCTCCACCCCCATTCTTCTAAAGTACCGTTCGGTAGCAAACGGTCTTTGCTGATGACGTAATCCTTCTCTCGGCAACTCTTCTATTTCTATTACTGAAATTATTCTGTAGCAGTCCCCAAATAACAACCACGACAGCACACCAATCTTCCCAAACACTTTCTTTTTGAAAGTAATCGCCTGATACTCTACCCTATAAAGCGCATACTCCCCAGAATTCCACATAAGTAGTAGACTGCCTATACCAGTAGCTACACTTACTAACAAGCAGACTCCAAAGTTAATTTCTAGGAGTATGTGTTTGACCACTAAAAATAAGAAAAAAACCAAGGGATGCAATCCTATCGAAAACAACAGCAACTTTGAAAAACTCTCTTTTAGAGTTGCCGCCCTCTTATAACCAAACACCACACATGTACTGCACACCACACTCAACAAATACGTCACATAAAAGTATAAATAGCGAAACAACAGATACCACACCAAATAGCTCAACGAAAAACCGCCCACATAAAATCCACCTTGCAGATACACCCATGTGAGCCCCATCATCGCTACCATTAATAGGATTACACACCAATAGAATGCATCCTTGAGTGGCGAATGGCTTGTATCATTTACCATATCGCTCGCGACCTCCAGCAAGGGTTTGAGTCTATGGTTTTTCGGTACAGTCCGCTACTACTCATCACTTTTTTAAATTAACCTAATATCCTTCCTTGCTTCCTTAATCGTATCATAACTTCTTAATTCACAGCTGCTTTTAAACACCACCAAAATCGCGGTGTTTATATACTCCAATGCAACTCACAGCTCATCACTTCAGGAACTGACAGCTAATAAACAAGGAAAACGTTTTGAACGAAATTGATAGAAAAATCGATTGCTAAGGAGAATTAAACCTATTTTAAACCGAATTTAATAACTTTCAGCCCTTGTTACTGCGTTTTAGATATGTTTACAGCGTTTTAACCAATCAAATTTCTTACTGCCAATTTGCTGTAATTCCAACGTTTTTGTTGGTTTTTCAGCGCTTTCGAAGAATTTTCTACCAATACGCTGTAATGTTTAGCAACTTAGTTGCAAAATCATGCATCTCTTTTCTTCAGCCTCATTTATAAATAAGCAACGATAATTTATAAAAAAAATCAAAAATGACCACTATATGGTGAAAAACAAACTTGTATGGGGGAAGTTTAAGAAAAAGTGGGAGTTCTACACCATTTGTTAAAGAACTTAATGAATCTTCACATAGTAAGTCTTCCAATATCTTCTTTACGCCGTTGTTCTTTAAGATAGAAACTTTGCAACGTTATGCCATAAGAGTTTACCATCTGAAGACTGCAAAACGCTCATTCCTTGTAATAAACTAAATACAGCTGCCTCATTAATTGTTGAAATTCTTTTAGTCGCAAAAATTCACCTCTAATTGTGTTAAAGAAAGTTGTTATGGTTAAAGAATTTAAAATCTTTGTAGTAATTATGTAAGTTTAACAATCCCATAACAATTAAACGAATTAATCAGGTTAAAGTAATGAGTAAAGATCAACTTAATCAATTTTGGCGACAACAAACCTCTTTTCATTAAGATATTTTAAAATTGATTTTAAGCACGTTTAATTCTTCAATTGAAGAAGGAGACTTTTTTAACCATAACATTTTTGTAAGATCACTTTCTACAACAATTGTAGAGGCGTTCATAAAGGCGTTTAATAAAGGTATTTGGACGGATACCTCTATTTGAGTACAGAAACAAAAAGAAATTTTTTTGAAAAAAGTCAAAATCTATTGTATTTTAACAAACTAGATGAAAATCTCTATAAAAAGAAAAAGGGTGAAGATAATGCGAAAATGCCCTAACTGTGGAAGCACTAGTATTAAAGAAGAAATTGACCGAAGTAAGATTATTGGATATTTGCTTCACGAGCCAATCTATGAGAAAACGCTCGTTTGTAAGAACTGTACACATAGATGGAAATCTGGAGAAGAAGCATCGAAGCCTGCGAGACCATCACCAGAAGAACCAGAATCCCCACCAGAAGAACCAGAACCCCTAATAGAAGAATCTGAATCCCTAATAGAAGAACCAGAATCCCTAATAGAAGAATCTGAATCCCTAATAGAAGAACCAGAATCCCCACCAGAAGAACCTCCCACAGGAGACTAAGGAGACATCTAAAGATTCAGCATGAAGTAGTAAAGACAAAAAGGCTAAAATTTCATAAAGACTCATTACTTTTTCACTATTTTTTGATATCTTTAGAGTTTCAACCTAAAATTAGTGAAGCAAAAGAAAGCATTAAGAGAAAATAATAAATTAAGGAAAATCTTCATTCTCGTTGCGAATAATTCTATTGAAAGAGAAGCAGGCAGCAGACTGAAGTTTTTTTCAGTCTTCTTACTTTGCGTTAAACTTCCTCTCGACTTTCAGTCTTAGAGAGTGTCAAACTTAGCCAAATGGTATGATTCCCTCTTGCGACAACTGTGCTATAGTTACTGCAATTATGAAAACAATAACCAAAATTATAACTGTTCCAGGGCCAACTTTAATTCCTGGAGCATCATCTTGATAGAATCTTATTAGGCCAGCACTCGCTGAAGGCATTGGTGCATCTTTTTTCTTTTTTGATTTCTTAGTTCTGCGTGACATAAAAACTCATCCTCATTTTTAATAACCAGACTTTATAATGTTTTCCTCATTACAAGTTTTGTAAAAATTTGTTTTGCCTTAATAAATTCTTAAGAATGAAAAGAATAGCCTAAAAAATACCATATTAGTGTTTATAGAATTCTTTTAAAGGGTTTTGTCGAATTTTTACTGAGAGGGGTTTACGCGACGCTAAGTTTATATGTCTCTTAGGAAAATACATTTTATAGAAATATTTTACTTATTTTCATGTTTTAACTCACTTTGTTATGAAATGCTCATCATTTCATTTGGATGGTGAGATGTGTAAAACAAGGATAGGTATGATCCATGAGTGATCCATTAAACAGTGAATATTTCAAAAATATTGAAGAAATCGTAGAAAAGTCATATGAACTTGCAAAAAAGGCACGAGAGAAGAACTTAGATCCCTCCCCACTTCCTGAAATAGCCTTAGCAAATGATCTTGCAGCGCGAGTTGAAGGATTGGTTGGGCCAAAGGATGTTGCGCAGGCTATTCGCCAACTTCAAGAGAAACTCGAACGCGAAGAGGTGGCTTTTCAAATAGCAAAAGACATTGTCTATGAGAAATTTGGAGAAATGAGCGATGAAGAAGGTGCCGAACAAGCAATCCGAACTGCCCTAGCCATTCTTTCGAGTGGGATCACGGCAGCTCCATTAGAAGGCATTGCAAAAGTCAAAATCAAAGTAGCAACAGATTCAAAACGTTATTTAAGCATCTATTTTTCTGGACCAATAAGAGCTGCTGGAGGAACAGAAACAGCGTTGACCGTACTAGTAGGGGATTTTGTGCGTAGATTGTTGCATCTTGATAGATATAATCCTTCAAGTGATGAAGTCGAACGATATATCGAAGAGGTTGATCTTTACAAACGTGCAGTTCATCTACAATACCCTTCAATAGATGAAGAAATTCGAAAAGCAGTACAACATCTTCCAGTTGAAGTTACTGGTGAGCCAACTGAGAAGATAGAAGTATCAGGTTATCGCGATATCCCTTCTATTGAGACAAATCGTGTCCGTGGAGGAGCTATGCTTGTACTTAATGATGGTATTTTAGGCAAAGCTCATAAACTCCCAAAAATAGTAAGAAAGATAGGGCTAGAGGGATGGGAATGGCTAAAGAATCTAAAAGAGTTAAAATCCAAAAAAGAAACTGATACAAGTGATTCAAAACGGATGACAAGTGATAAATACCTTGCAGATGTAATTGCAGGCCGTCCAGTATTTGCACATCCCTCTCGACCCGGTGGATTCCGTCCAAGATATGGAAGGGCTCGAAATACAGGACTTGCTGCTGTTGGAATACATCCTGCAACAATGGAAATCTTAGACGAATTTCTCGCTACGGGAACTCATGTGGTTACTGAAAGACCAGGAAAGGGTGCGATCGTAGTTCCAGTAGATAGTGTAGAAGGACCAACAGTGAGACTCAAAGATGGTTCGGTGTGTTCATTCAATAATATCGAAGATGCACGTTCAAATATACATAATACAGAAAAAATCCTCTATCTTGGGGATATGCTCATTGCGTATGGTGAATTCTTAGAGAATAATCATCCTCTAATTAATTCAGGATATTGTGAAGAATGGTGGGTTCTTGAATTAAGGAATGCCTTAATGAAATCACCCATTAAGAAGGAAGATCTTTGTGTACGTCTCAATATTTCTCCTGAACATCTAAATCAATATATTGAAAATCCTTTCATTATCTATCCAAAGTCTCTTGAGGCCCTTAAACTTTCTCAATTACTTAAAATACCGTTACATCCAAGATATACATATCTATGGCATGATATACTTCCTGAAGAACTTATGAACCTTTTAGAATGGCTTATGCAAGCAAAGATGAAATACAATGGTGAATTTTGTACTGAAATACGTGTAACTAATACAAATCCTTCTTCTAAGAGTATTTTAGAAAAACTTTGTGTACCCCACAGCGTAGAACAGGATAAAATCGTAATATCTAACCATGCCCCAACTTTGGCATATTGCCTTGGCATCCAAAAAGATATTACATTAGAAAAGATCCGTTCCAAATTTCAAATAACTTCTACGATAAAGGATGTACTCTTCTTAATCAATACACTTTCTGACATTGAAGTAAGAGCCAAAGCACCTATATTCATTGGAGGACGCCTAGGACGCCCTGAAAAATCAAAAGCACGTGCTACATCTCCTCCTGTTCATGTACTTTTTCCCGTTGGATTTGATGTAGGTCATAATAGAAATATCGTTGAAATAGCAAAAAAAGGAGATGTCTCGCTTGAGATCGTTCACAAAGAATGTCCATCCTGTCATTATACATCATTTATGAACTTATGTCCCAGATGCGGGCATCAAACTACTATAGCGCCTAAATGCCCTAAATGCCACACACAGAGTCAAAAAAATATCTGTCCTAATTGTGAAACGCTTATTCGAGGATATGAAAAACAAAAGATTTCTCTTCAGCAACTTCTCGATGAAGCCTTGCG
Source organism: Candidatus Borrarchaeota archaeon (assembly GCA_016840645.1). The sequence goes on from JAEORY010000160.1 coordinate 5,446, forward strand.
AAAAACTGGCGTTAGAAACATAGAAAAAGTAAAGGGAGTTAAAGGCTTAACAAGCAAATTCAAACAACCTGAAATACTTGAAAAAGGAATCCTTCGCTCAAAATATGGATTATACGTGTATAAGGATGGAACAACACGATTTGATGCAACTGATGCGCCCTTAAGTCATTTTAAACCAAAAGAGATTAAAACTTCGATTGAAACTCTAAAAGGTCTTGGTTATACTCACGATTATATGGGTAATCCGCTCATTGACGATGATCAAATCCTTGAGTTAAAGGTACAAGATATTGTCATTCACAATGAATGTGGCGATTATCTTGTTAACGTTGCCAAATTTGTCGATGAATTACTTGTCAAAGTATATGATCTACCTCCTTTTTACAATATCGTTAAGAAGGAACAACTAATAGGACACCTTGCTATTGGATTAGCACCCCATACCTCTGCAGGTGTCATTGCTCGCATCATTGGTTTTACTGATGCGTATGTGTGCTACGCTCACCATTATTTTCATGCTGCTAAAAGACGCAACTGTCTGTTTGGAACAGAAGAGGTGCCCATATGGGACGTGGATAAAAATAAACTTATTCTAACGCCTATTAGCGAAATTATTGAAGAATCAATTTTTAAAGGCGCAAATAAAGAGATAGTAGATGATTTTGGAACGTTAGCAGTAGAAAATCTCTACCCACAATGGCACGTTGTAAGTATTGATGAGGCTACCAATACGCCTATTTTTCAACCGATTAAACACTGGATCAAAGGAAAATGCACTCATTGGGTTAAAATAAGGACCGAGACGGGTAGAATTCTAAAAATGACCCCTGATCATATTGCGCTTGTGTGGAATCAAATTAGTCAAACAATTACAAGAATAAAGGCCAAACAGTTGAAAACCGGTGATTATATCCCTATTGTTACAAAACTTCCCTTGCCAACTTTAAAAGCACAATCAAAGATCAATATTCTCAAAGAATTGGCTATTAACTTACCAAATGATATTTTTCAGGCATTTAAACATCAGGTGCGATTACGAAACGCAGACGAATGGATGAAAACCAAAATTCTTCAGTATGCACGAAATTATAATTTATGTGATCTTAGCAAACATTACAAACGTGTGCCACCTCAAGTTAGAAAGTATCTACGCAACCTTTTACCAGAAAGACCATTGAAAAAACCACTTGATCCTAGGTGGTTTATATCTATTCCACTCAGTCATCTTGAAGTTCTCCAAAGAGAAGGGGTGTTTAATTGGGATGATATTCCCGAAGATGCAATACTCGGTATGGCCAGAGATGATCACACTGTTAATCCCTACATTCCATTTACAACTGATTTTATGAGATTACTTGGTTATCTTATAGCGAAAGGGTACATCAGGGATGAAGTTACTTGTTACCAAACGAATTTTAGTGTTCCAGATTCAAATTTAAGAGAACATGTAGAGTACCTCATCAAGGAAACCCTAGGATCTTCTCCATATTATAAGAAAGATAATCAACAGTTGATTCATACAGGACGTATACATGTATATCTATTTGCTTATGCATGGAGAATAGGAAAAACTGCTCTCACAAAGCGCATTCCTAATTTTATTTATACAACACCCTCAGAATATAGATTTCATTTTCTGTCTGCACTAATCGATGGTGACGGTTCAATTATACCACAATCATGTAGGACTACGATTTATACAGGGAACTATAAACTGTCGCAGGATTATTGCTTACTTCTATCCACATTAGGTATATTTGCACGACTATCAATAATCGAGGGTGGAAGATATGGTAAAAAAGTAATTGAGAGATATAAAGAACTTGGAGTTGAACCCAAAAAAGATAATCCTCTTTTTCATGTGAACATTCCGGGAAGAGAAAATGAATTACTATTCGCAAATATTAGCTTGAAACACAAAGAAAAACTAGAAAAAGTAAATAAAATATTGAATAAGGAATTTCCTGATCCCAAAAGATTTCAGAAAATAGGTGAAAATGTTATTGCAGACAAAATAAAGAAAATAGAGATTATAAATTCTAGAAAGCCCTCCTATTGTTTGGAAGTTGATTCATATGATGAAGTAAAACAGACATACCATAATATTGTAATGTTAAACGGTCTAACAACCGCTCAATGCGACGGAGACGAAGATAGTATCATTCTACTTTTAGATGGGCTTCTTAACTTCTCTAAAAAACTACTTCCTGAAAAAAGAGGAGGAATGATGGATGCGCCCTTAGTTTTGACGGTTTGTTTAGATCCTCATGAAATTGATGATGAATCATATACTGTGGATCAAGTTGCGACTTACTCCTTAGAATTTTATCAAAAAACGCTTGAGAATGTTGACCCTAAAGATATTGAAGATATTATAGATAATGTTGGACATCGTTTGGGTTCTCCAGCACAGTATGCAGGTTTCCGATTTTCACATCCTACAACCTCTATTGCGGCGGGACCAAGTTGTACAGCTTACAAGACACTTGACAGTATGGAGAAGAAGGTTATTGCTCAACTCAATTTAGCAAAGAAAATCCGTGCAGTGAACGCTAAAGATGTTGCAGAACGCGTATTCTCACACCATCTCCTTCGTGATATTGTGGGGTGTTTAAGAAGATTTGGTAGGCAGAAAGTAAGATGTACGACTTGTAACAGGAAATATAGACGAATTCCACTCTCTGGTAATTGTCCAAATTGTGGAGGGAAACTAATACTAACGGTTTCAGAAGGCACTGTTATGAAATATCTTGACTTAGCTGAAAAAATTGTAAATGACCAAGATCTAGATCTATATCATAAACAACGTATCATTTTGCTTAAGAATGCTCTAGAATCTTTGTTTGAAGATGATGCACCAAAACAAGTGAAATTAGGAAAATATATTTAGAAGATGCAACTTCTTAGT
>JAEORY010000161.1 GCA_016840645.1 Candidatus Borrarchaeota archaeon
AATGAGATGAAAACAACCGATCCGGAATTTATGGAGATGGCCGCTCGCTGGATGGCATTTAATGTTATAGATAAATCAGCCTTTACCAAATTCATTACCATGGTGAATGAGGAATACGAGTCCGTATACGAATACTAAAAAAAATCACCATTTCATTAGGTTTTCTGCGAAAAAATACTTATGTTTGTACCCATTACGAACTAAAAACACATTTAAATGGGGAAATTAACACATTTAATCATTCATTGCACTGATACACCGGAATATAGGCGTGTAGATTCCGATGATATTATCAGATGGCACACCAGCTCGAAAGAGATGGGTGGTCGTGGATGGAGTCGCGTTGGGTACTCCGATATGATCTATATCGACGGAAGTCTCGTGAACCTAACGCCATTCAATTACGATCAGAAGGTAGATCCTTGGGAAATGACTTGGGGCGCTAAAGGCATGAATGCTGTGGCGAGGCACATGGTTTATGTTGGCGGAAGACGCATTGACTACGAGGCTCCACTCGATGATGATGACAATCCCGGGTACATGGCTGCAGACACCAGAAACAATGCTCAGTTATACACTATGGAAATTTACGTCAAGTATATGATACTCCGCCATCCGGATATCGAGGTGGCCGGACACTATCATTTCTCAGCATTAAAGAGCTGTCCAGTGTTCGACGTAGCTAAATGGTGTAAATCAATTGGAATTCCGGAAAAGAATATTCACAAATAATAACAACGACATGGCGAATGCATCAAAAAGAAACAGGCTTGCCGGGAAGGGAAAGAACAAGCGTCCGAAGTCAAATAAAAAAACTGGACGAAATTATTCTTATGACAAAGAATATCAAAAGTCTGACAAGCAAGTCAGTAATAGAAGTAAGCGAAACGCTGCGAGAAAGCGTGCGCTTAAATCTGGAGCTGCCAAGCTCGGAGATAACACGGATGTCGATCATAAAAGACCGTTATCTAAGGGTGGGAGCAATGCAAAGTCAAATACTCGAGTTATTAACCGATCTAAGAACAGGGCTAAAAAATAATCTATGAAAGAATACGGAAAAAGGTTAAGGCTTACGCCGGATGAAGCAGAATTAATAGAATCAATAAGATCACATCAAGTAAAAAGGCTCGGGATGGAGCCAATTGTAAACGCAGAAAACAGAATATTAATCATCGGAGACTTACATGCTCCATTCATAAAGGAGGGATACTTAGATCATTGCATAGAGATTGGGTGTAAATACGACACCACACACACGATATTCATAGGCGACGTTGTGGATAATCATTACTCCTCGTTCCATTCAACAGATCCAGATGGATACGGATCAGGTGAGGAGCTAGACAGAGCCGTGGATCAACTGAAGGAATGGCATGCCGCGTTTCCCAGCGCAGATGTTGTCATGGGAAACCACGACAGGATAATTATGAGAAAGGCATTTGCCTCCGGTATATCATCAAGATGGATCAGGGATCTATCTGATGTTCTCGAGACTCCTACGTGGAGATTTGATCTGAGCTTTGAATACAATGACGTCCTGTATATCCATGGAGAAGGTGGTGGTGGTGAGAAGGGGGCTATGATGAAGGCCTTAAACAAACGCAAGAGCGTTGTTCAGGGTCACTGGCACACTCAGAACCACATCAACTGGAATGTATCCGAGGTCGATAGGATCTTTGGTATGCAGATTGGATGCGGAATTGATGACAAGGCCTACGCTCTGGCGTATGCAAAATACAATATCAGGAGGTCTATCCTGTCCTGCGGAGTAGTGCTGGATAATGGGAAACTTCCGATACTTGAACCAATGAGATTATAAACTTAAATTCAATCAAATGAGCACAGAAAACGGAATCACTCACGAAGGTGAAATATGGGAAAACAAAAGGCTGAGAAAGGAGATTGACGATCGCATACAGCAATTAAAGTTTCTACCCCCATCAAGGGAGAGGGCACTCTCTATCACAAAACTACAGGAAGCCGTGATGTGGTTGGGTATGGACTTGAAGAGGCTGGGCACTGCAAATCCCTACCCGAGTAGCAAAGATCCCAGTACGGGAACCGTAATAGAGCCAACGGCAGATGGCTTAAAACTATAAATATTTAACCATGAAAGCATTATTTATTTTTCAGAAGGTGATAATAGTTTCAATTATTTTCGCATCTATGATAACCGCAATCCCTATGATCCTAATGATTATCGAGACTTTGGTGGCTTCCGAGGTTGAAGGCGCGGATAAAGGCGAGACTATTTTTCCACAATTAATGGAAGCACTCGTTACATCATACAAAGATTGGTAGCATGAAATGGGAGCTAAAACTCAATCTCACGTCACTCCTGCTTATTTTAGCGGGAGTGGCATTGTTCTTTATAGTTCGGTACAGGGAATCGGGCTTAAAGGACGAAGCGGAGAGATGGAGGGGAAACTACGCCGCACAAACCGCGACGTTTGAGAACTACATAAGCCGCGTGGACGGGATATTAATCTCTAAAGACGAGTTAATACAGCTCCGAGAGAAGGAGCTGCGAGAGGTTCTGGAATCAGATTCTACTCAGAGGGAACTCGTTAAGAAGTACAGACGTTTGGCTGCGTCTATAAGAATAGAAACCGAATTCATTCACGACACCATTTATGCAGAGGTTCCGATCTATATAGACAGGGACACGACCCTTGAGTTATGGCACGACTGTTTTGATATTGATTTAAGTCTTTCTACAGGGCGCCTCTCGGTCGATTTAATAGACATTCAGAATGAGCAGGATATTGTGATGGGTGAGCGGAGAACGTCGTTATTTCGGGCGGAATATGCCCTTGACGTGCGTAATTCAAACCAATGTATAACCACAACGGGAATGAGTAGCTTTATTGTCGTACACGAGAAGAAGTGGTGGGAGAATCCGCTTATTACAATACCAGCGGGTGTAGCCACTGGAATATTACTTGACAGATACATTCAGAAGTAATGGGATTACTTGATTGGTATAAGGACGGCTTGTTCTGGAGGAAAAAAAGCCCGGAGTGGGAATTCTTCAACTACGGGAATGTGATGATTAACAGCAAGGGCGACCTTGGCAGTAATACCATGATGCGCATTGTGGATAGCGGCGACGATTCATCTTGGGCATTTCTATCCCTGAGCGCCGTACGCGATCTACTATTGGAAGGTAAGCGCTGGCCAGACCGGATGAATCAGGACGTTGATGCTGAGACTAGAATTGAATGGAGGCTGTCACAACTCAAGCAACTCCTATTGATCAAGAAGACCGTTAAGTACAGGCCTCAGCATCAGATGACCAGAGATCCGTACATCTATTTCTACACGGCATGTATTATGCTTGGCCGGGAGGATCTCATAGAACTGGTTAAGATGCCTTGGTATTTGTACAGGCCCGGAACGTGGGCTTGGAGGAAGTGCCTTATCAATGAGACTTGGTGGAACCGACTGATATACAAGATAGACCGAGCCATACCAGCCACAAGGAGATTCACTCAGAGACTCAAGAAGTTCAAGAAGATGGCATACAACAGCAAATAAAAAAAGGGGAGGCCGTTAAGCTTCCCCTTTCTTATTGTATTATACTTTCAATTTCTAATAAATGATATTAAATGTAAATCCATGTGTGTCGGCATTAGACCAAGCTTTTCCATCATCTCTAACAGCACAACTTATAGTGCGCTGTCCCTCAAAGTAAAAAATAATATCAGTCGAATAAGAAGATTGGCTTTGCACGTCGTCACCAGAACCATTACTTTCCCAAATATATTGATCGTAACCAGATGAAACTGAAAAAGTTTCAATAAGCTCACCAGCTTCATTGTAATCTTCCTCAGACATATTCGTAACCGTTGGCCCAGAAATAGTTGGTGTAGCTGTTTGCTCTAAATCACCTACAAGAATAAAGTCTATATAACAATCACTGTTCGCGCCAGCGTCTAAAAGTAATATACCAACATCATCCGTTTCATCCCATCCTGAGATATTTTCAAACAAGTAGTCAATATATTCGCCATAAGGAATAGTCTCATAATTCCACTGTTCACCAGATACATTAACATTAGGCCATAAGCTATTACGGGTGTAGGTTTCATCGGTATAATTCATACAATGAACCTGAAAACTGTAACTTCCACTCTCCTCTGGCTTCAATGCAATAACCATATCGTCACCGTAATCAGGCGTTTCGGTGTCAATCTTGAATTTAAGGTTACCATTCCAATCAAGCAATTCAATCGAACCAGTTCCGCTGCCATAAGAATAATTTTCACTAGAAGAATAACTTGACGTGCAATAGGTATCATCGAAATACGATGGTATGGAACCGTCGATAAGATCAAGATAGCTAACGGCTAGTTGTCCGGCAGCTTTAAGCGCACTGCTTTTCTCTGGTGTGTTAATAATAACTCCGTCAGACGCTCCTGCTGATGGAGCGGTAGTAGACTCCTTCTCGCAGGACACAAACAAAAATGCAGCCATTACGGTTGCCATTACGATTGAAAAAATGTTCTTTCTCATACTACAAAAATTTTGGTTAATAATAAGTCAGTTCAACTCTCGGGCTTTCTCAGCTACCACTGACAGGGCACGGCCTTTATGAGATACAAAGATAAGTAAAATATACGAGAATACCAAGTATAATCGGTCTAAATTACTCTCTTTCTGCGCAGTATTTACAGTTTCCCTTATGAGATAACCCACCACCATATCCGTACTTGTAAAACACATACTCGCACGAATCAACTTCAATCTCAATAACTCCTTTTACTCCAATATGCGTCACCTTTTTGTCTATGTTTTTTTCATAATGTTGGCTAGAGCATGACGCAAACATGGCAGCTATTAAAATCAATCCAATTAGCTTTTTCATTTCTTCGGCCTTTTAGGCATTTTAGTCCAGTGTTTTCTAGGCTTCTTAGGATATTCATCCGGGTAGCTATCCTTCTCGGCTCTGATGATCTGGCGCTCCACATAAGAAGTCTTCGGGTCAAACATAGCCCTCTGCATACGCTGCTGTTTTGTGAGTGGTGAGCATGATGATAACAACAGTAATAACAGCGCCACCCAAAACAGGGCGCAAGCAAGTATTACACCAGCCCCGCCAGTATTAAATTTCTTATTCATTGTATATTCCCTTTCTTCTCAACCATCTTTTTGATAGGTGAGATTTAATATATTTAATTGTTCCATTGAGATCGCGGTTTTCATTACCAAGTCTACTTACTTCTGCGTACAATTCATTCCGCTTTGCGGCGAGCCTCTTAATTTCATCCGTACATCTCCTAAATTCACCATCCAATGCAGTTGCGACTTCATCCTCTCCAATGATACTCGGAACGTAAATAGAATTCAATCCATACGACATGTCGTTTCTCTTTGGTATGTGATGTTCATACCAACCCGGACGTTCAGTGATGTATACGATGTGCTCGGAATCCATCAGTTCTCTAATGTACGATTTGAACTGATCAACCATAACGCTGAACATCTGCTCACGTTCCACCATTCGCTGATGCTCAAAATAACTCATGACTACTTGCTTTTCCTGCTTATCCTTACTCATTATTCCTGTCTTATAGATTGCAACTTACTTATTTCAAGGTTATAACAGTCAGCCGCAAACTTCCACGCTGGAAATTTCGGATCTTTCTGACCCTTACGGAAGAATTTAGCCCTCTTGAAGAACTCGTCTTTTGGCATATATCCGACGATCCATGCACATCTCTTATTCTCATGTACACGAACGAAGAGATAATGACTACATTCCTGAGTAGTGTTATGGGCTGAGATTGAACAATTGAAATTCTGAAGAGGTGGCACTGTAGTTCGCTTGGTCTTCACGTCAATCTTGTTTCCATTGACGATCAGATCGAAGTCTGCGGTGTTTACTAGATCCACAACTCGGCCAGTGTTTTTCAGGTAGTCGTGCGCAACTATCTCGCCTATAGCCCCGTAGATATTGGACTTACCGCGAGTGATGCTGTTCTTTAAAGAACCGAAGGGATACAACCCCTCGGCTCTTTTGACTTGATCTTCTGTTACTTTCAGATTTATTACTGTGCTCATATTTACACTTCAAAGTTATATTCAATTTGTTTTCTACTAGCTAGATAATCGCACAGGTGAACAAACTTCTGTGCTGGTGTAGTGGGTTTTGGTAGCGGCACATCAGCATCCGATGTATTCCACTGACCCATGTGGGAGCGAATCAGGCCGTATATAGCCTCTCTCTTCACGAGCGTCAATGGCTCAAGTCCGGTAACAGACCTAGCATCCTCAATCTTACCCTCAAGATGCCTACATATCGCCGCTGGATGGTTCTTAATCGTGTGCTTCTGCTTTGGTATACCGTGCTTAGCGCCATCATGAAGGATCAGCGCTGATATCATGGCACTCTTCTGACCCGTTGTGTATCTGCCGCCAAACGTCTCGGTGTTAAGAAGGGCAAAAGCAATCCTCACGGCTGCTTTAGTGTGTCTCAGTAATCCACCGTCTCCAAGTGCATAGTCCGGATGATATTTTCCCGAGCTCGATGCCGCAACAGTGAAGAAATACGCCGGGAGAATGCCAATACAGTATTCCGTGAATTCCTTCACATCTGGATCATGTATTAGCAGCAACTCTTCCGCAAATGATTCTAGTTTCTCTTTTTTCGTCATTATATTCCAGTTGATCCGAAACCTCCAGCGCCACGGTGACTATCATCGAGCTCACTCTTATCATCAACCTCGCAAAATTCAATCCTCTCGACAGCCTTAAATACGATCTGCGCTATACGATCTCCCTTGTTTACAAAAAATCTTTCATTACTAGCGTTGTGGAGTATCACGCCTATAGTCCCGCGATAGTCCGAGTCAATTGTTCCCGGTGTATTAAGGACTGTAATTCCGTGCTTTAGAACAAGCCCTGATCGGGGTCGGATCTGCGCTTCATAGCCTTCGGGTATCTGAAGCCTTATACCAGTACTTACCAGCCTCCGGTCACCCGGACTAATCAGTATTGGATCTTCATTGTTGGCGTATAGATCCATTCCAGCAGCACCGTCTGTTTTATACTCCGGGATATCAAAAGCATCCCCTACAAAAATCTTTACAATCATTTTCTTTTTTTCTTTTTTTCCCTGTATTCGATTAACTGATCATGTTTCTGAGCTCTCTCGTAAGTCCGTTTCTTGTTATCGAGCTCGAGGTCATCCTGTTTAGACCAATATGCATAGCTGTAATTGGAGACTTGCTTACCATCATAGACGTTTGGCGGTGGAACATGTGCGGCGATCTTTTTAAAATGAGTGTAGTCCTCATTAAATGCGACATCGAAGTCAGCGCCGAACATTGCACAGTCAATCAAGTACTTTACACCAGCGACAACCCTGTCGCGGTCTTTGGTAATAGGCGCCCATTTACCATTGGGGAGCTTATCCCGGATTGCCAGAAATAATTCATCCAGAAATCCGGAATCAAGCTCTATGCCATCTACAACTACCTCAATAACCATTTTTCACAATTTAATGTTAAAAATAACCATAATTCGCGAAAGATAAGTATTTTTCACGACTTTTCCAAATTTCTAATCATTAACCTCGATCAATTTAAAATAAATCAGCTCCCCATTCTTCACCATCTCGAGCTTACCCTGCAGGAGATCCACTAACTTCGGATGCTCCCGCTGTATTAACTCGATGGTTTGCTGCATAAAGATGATCATGACGTAAAGTTTTCACATGCCATCATCCTGCTTTCAACAGGACATGCCCTGTAGACTGATACTGGGACGATAGCGTGTTTAGCATGGTCATCATCCAATCCTGCCTTATACTCAACGACATATCTACACTCACTCAACCTATTCCATTGTGAGATAACGCAAGCAGGCTCGACGTCAGACAAATACATCTTTGTTGTTGATGTTTGCTTAGACCTCCAAGCGGCCTCAGCGTAGAGAAAGCGCTCCCAAGGTGATAACCTGATCTTTTCGGGCGCGTCGTGTTGTTCTTCACTGATCATACCAATCGCCGGAGCGTACTCCTGTGGTATGTTCTTCGTTACATTTCCTACGGTTACTTTCATGATTTTAATCTGAGTTATGTGATTTGAATAATGAGCCTGACAGAAGCGATATAGCAACGGCCTGCCAGAATGTAATCTCGGTAAGTCCGAATATATCAGGCATTACATAGTTCCAAAGCCACATTAAAGGGAATCCTATTAATAATGCGATCACTCCGATTACAATAAAAAATCCAATAACCTTTCCTAGTCCTTCTGATAATTCATCCATTTTGTTTCTGTTTATATTTAAAAATGTATTTATTCGGAAATACAATTCACATGTCT
>JAEORY010000162.1 GCA_016840645.1 Candidatus Borrarchaeota archaeon
GGTAGCTTCGATTGCTCTAACAACAACCTTACCTCACTATCAGGCTGCCCTACTCATCTCGGCAGTAGCTTCTATTGCTCTTTCAACAACCTTACCTCACTATCAGGCTGCCCTACTCATGTCGGCGGTAGCTTCGATTGCTCTTTCAACAACCTTACCTCACTATCAGGCTTCCCTACTCATGTCGGCGGTAGCTTCGATTGCTCTTTCAACAACAACCTTACATCATTAGAAGTGAAACCAATTGGAAAACAGAAAAATAAGGTTTTGCAAGACATGCTAAATTCACTTTTAGAAAAGGGAATTTTATTTGCTGACGGAATCAGTGCAGAGATAATTCAACGCAAGGGAAATGTTTTTAAAATAAAGATTTTTGGAAAACTAACAGAATCATGGGCCGTGACTGACGGTAAACATTGGTCACATGGAACTACATTAAGAGAGGCCTACAATGATTTAATTTATAAAAGATCTGATCGCAATACTGACCGATTCAAAGAATGGGATATAAATTCAAAGCGCACTGTTTCGGATTTAATATTAGCCTATCGCTCCATAACAGGAGCATGTTCTGAAGGTGTAAAAACATTTTGTCAGTCCATCAATATGCAAGCGGAATACAATATTTGTGAAGTTGTAGACATGACTAGGAATAGTTATGGGAACGAAGTTTTTGCGAAGTTTTTTGGAGTTATGAAGTGAAATATAAAATTGAAATTGTTTTTGATGAAGATGAAAAAAATGAAATGCTGAACATGCTTTCTTATGAAAGATATTTTTCTGCTCTTTTTGAAGTGGAACAAGAACTAAGGCAGTTATGGAAATACTCTGACAAAAATTTTGTGAAAATCGAAGACGCAAGGAATAGGTTTTATGAAATCACTAATAAATATGGGATTGAATTATGAGCGGTGAAAATAGAATAAAATTGGAAATTGGGAAGAAATATAGATTAGATTTTTGGAATGAAGAAAGATGGATTAAAGTTGTATATGTTGGGAAAAGTCTTATTGTATGTCTTGACAACAATGATGAAGAACTTACATTCTCATGGGATTACGATTGGATAAAAGTCCCAGAGAAAAAGGAAGTTGAACTTTATTGCTCGGTTGCTTTTCTTGAAGAAGTTAAACGAATTACAGAGACAAAAGATTATTGTAAGCTTTGCAATATGAATAATCACCTTGATGCTAGCGAACTATCGTCAGTTGGCATAAACAAAAAAATAAAAATAAGTTGGGAAGAGTAGTGAGTAAAGAACTTTACAAAGAAGCAATTGATTTATTCGGCATAAACAACCAGTTAAAAAAGTTTCGTGAGGAAATGCTAGAATGTCTTTTAGCTCTAGAAAGATACATGAATGACAAATCCTTAGACAAAGATGCTCTAAAAAGCGAAATAGCAGACGTTAGAATTACATTGTCCCAAGCTGAAATGATACTTTTCGCCAACGACAGAGAGAAAAATCACTGGATTAATAAAAAACAAAATAAACTAAGAAAACATATAATGGAATCCAGGGGGGAAGAATGAAACGTGCTATAGTTTTTATTCATGGAGCAACAAACAGACGAAAAGGTGAGAGTCCCAATGTTCTAAAACTCATAGAAAAACTTAAAGAATTTTCTCCAAAGACTGACAAATATATAAATATTGAGTGGTCGAATTTAGTTCAAAAAGAACAGGATCACTTATATAGTAGAAGATTTGAAGATTGGAAAAAGACATCTATATTTTCTCCTATAAGTAAGATCATCAATATCATCAGAAAAGAGATAGTTTTTGGATTCTGCTGCGATTCAATATCGTACGAAAAAACTCTAAAGAAAGATATTGTTCCAATTGTTAAAGAAAAGCTTACGGAACTTGAGGAAAACTATAATCATATTGTCGTCATTGGCTGGAGCATGGGAGCAGCAATTGCATATGAATCACTCAAGCAATTATCAGAAGAAGAGCGCTCCTTCAATTTTGAATTAGTAACTATGGGATGCAATATTCCACTTAATTATATGGAATGTTACTACAAACCTAAGTTTGTTGAGTGGAGCAACGTCAATCATGCGTGGGACGTACTAGGCATGAAGCTTAATAGACCTCATATAACAGAGCATACATTCAAGACATTTAGACCTTTTACAGCTCACACAAGCTACTTTCACGATAAAAAGGCGTTAGATATAATCAGAGACATTCTGGTCATATAAAAAGATGATAGCAAACAGTAGGGGCATCAAATAATATTTGGTGCTGCTTTACTGCCTCTAGATAAACTTCTACGTTATCTTTCTTTTTGCACTTCAGCTTTTTAGACCACCAAGATTTTTTCCACTTTATACACTTAATCTCTCTTCTACAAAAACCAGGCCTGTCTAAGCATACACGAAATCTCTTTTGTGCGACTTTGCATGAAATCTTATATTGATTAAGCTTTTTCCTGACTTCTGGGTCATTCAAGTCATACTTAACTAATGACCAATCTTGGCATTTGCCATCAACGTACTTCATGCACATCTTATTCGTTAAATGTCCTGGGTATTCTTTACGAACAACCAGCCTCTGCTTAGCAAAGACTGGTCTGGTGTAAGTTTGTTCGTTTTTCTTAGACGAATTAGAGCAACTAAATGTAAGAAAACTAACTAGAAAAATAGAGGTTATAAATATTTTACTCATTTATTCACATTTGGCAATTCTGTTAAGGCCAACAAAAGATACTCGTTGATCTCTTTCTCTATTTGGGCCTTTTGCTCTGCCAACCTTTGCACCTTTCCATCGTCTTGATAATTAAGATCTTTTGCGAGTTCTTGGTTCATATCCTCAAGAACTTCTTCCAGGTCTTCTTTTTTCTCTAGTAGCTTTTTAGAAAACTGCCGTTTGTTCTTATCGTTTATGAATTTGAACACTTCAGCGCCGAGAGTGACGGCGCTAGCAACTATAGAAGTAATCATTTTTTAAAGATACTTAGAACTTCGTCTGGGACTTCTTTAAGGTCAACCATAAGCTCAACTACTGCTTCACCGTCTTTATTGGGATCTACTTTAATTTTGAACTTTCCATCTTCTACTTTGAAATCTAATACTTTTTTTTCTTCTTCTGACATAAATACTCCTTTGGTACTTTTATTTTACCTACTTTTTGTGCAATTTATCAAATTTGCGTTTTATAAATAAAATAAGTTTATCTACTATGGACTTTACTGCTGAATTAACTATAAGACTTAAAACTACTTTAATAAGCGCTTGGATAACACCACCTACAGTCCTTGAATTACTTGCTCTAATGGATCTTGCGCCCTTAGCGGTACTTTGACCTTAGGGAACAATAAATCAAGATCCTGAGGCAATTTACCATTCTTATTCATATCTGTAATAATCTTAGCTTTCTGCGATGGGGGGAGTTCTTCGTTCTTATTTATATCATCAATGAAGATAAGTTTATCTTCTGTGTTATGGAGCTTGCCGTCAAACTCACTAGCAAATGTTGCTGGGATAAAAATGTCTGGAATATTCTCAATTAAAGATGGAACAATCGTTGTCACTTTCTGAGGATCGTTTTCGACCATGTTCTTAAAACTTTCTGAAAACTGGGGAGAAACAAAAATTGCTAATTTTGCTGCAATTAAGTCAGCATTCTCTATTACTGCTCTAGATGTTCTCGGTATTCTTTTGTTGGCCACCATATTGGCAACATTAGCTATTTTGTTGGCCATAATAGAAGATCGCAAAGTAAACTCTTTTTCTGCGGCTTTACCTATCCTTCTAGCTCCTCCGCCTAGTAAAAATCCTGCTGCTGCTCCTGTTGTTGGCTCTGCCCCGATAGATGCTGCCCCAACGCCTCCAACTACTGCTGTAGTTATTTCTCTTGCTAAAGCTGCTGCTGATCCTGCTTTTACAAGATCTCTTTCTGATGCCTTTCTCAAACGCTGACTCGCTTTTAGCAAATTATGCATCCTAGCATTTTGCTTTCTTATATAATCTGCACCATCCATTAAAATACCATCAACACTTACATTAGATCCTTCTGCTAATTCTTCTATCAAATCTTTTAGTCTAAGATATGTTTTTGATAGTATTATTTCATCTTCTGCTAGACGGACATCCTTATCTTTTACTCTTCTAAATACCTTGTTTAGTTTTTCCCCTAGATTCTTTTTAAGGTCTTGTATTGTTGCCAAACTTTTAAAGTTGTCTATGTCTCCAGGATCAGGCGAAACTCTTAAGATATTTTCTATAAGATTTTTTGCATCTTGGACTTTTTTTATAATTATATCTTCTGGTATTCCTCTTTCTGTTATAGGGGTGGTCCCTTCTGCCAGGCCCTTTGTTACATCGGAAACAATTTCATTTACTTGTTTTTGTAAATTATGCTTTGGTATTTCTTCTGAAATCTTATCAATATCCTTATTCAAAGATTGAGATATTTCTCCTATTAGTCCGTCTTGTCTTTTTGTGCGAAAATAATCAAATAGATGTGATTTTTCTACAATTTCGGCAGTTTCAGGAGTTTCCAAAGTATCTAAAAATACTTCATTACCACCAGATATTTTTTTCAATGCTTTGGTGGGATCTCTTAACTCATTAACTAAATCTTCTTCCAGTAAAGTTCCACCTACTTTTTTCGCCTCTTCTTCTGTTACTCCCTTAGTACCGCCCCCAAAAAAAAGGCCCTTAAATGCGTTTCTTTGAGCAAAGCTTCTTAATTTAGGAAAAACCTCAACTACTTTACCAGTCGAACTTCTAACTGGTTTTATTAATTTTGATGCTGCGGAAATACCTTTTTTAGCTATTGGAGGCAAAGATGCTGCAACTCCTGCACCTACTCCTGTCTCTATAGCTGTTCCTACTAAGTCCTCACCACTCGAAGCAGCTCTAAGCCCTGTTTCGACCGCTGCTTGCCCTATTCCACCTATGCCAGCTTTTCCAAGACCTCCACCTAGCAATACTTCCCCAGTTGCTTCTGAAAATTGTTTTGCTATTGGAGCTTCTTCTTGAAATTGTTCTCTTTCTTGCTGAACCGCTTGCAATGCTTCTTCTTGAGTTTCACCTGTAAAAGGTCTTCTCGCAGTAGCTTCTATCTCTGGAAATAAACCACCAGTAGCACCTGTTGCCGTCTCCCTTACTACTTTATTCACTCTGTCTACAACATCAGAGATATTAATATTTTTGATATCTCCTGCGCCCAGTATTTTAATTTCTTCTTTAGTAAATAAATCTTTTAGATTTTGAATACCACTAACATCGTCTGGTAAATCCTGAATATCTTCTTCTGTAAATTCTAAGCTTTCAATTGGCCTATCATCTGGCAAAGCTCTTAGTTCTTCTTCGGTAAATTCTAGTTTATTTTTCTTTTTTGCCATTACTCACCTACTGGTCTATATTTCCCGTCTTTGCCTTTTTTAAGCTTAACTTTTCTACCTAATGAAGGAATATATTTTTCTATAATGTTATCTCTATCTGTAAGTATGTTAAAAATATCATCTTTAGAAGTTACACCACCTCTTAATCTAAATTCTTCTATGGCCTCCGGCTCTGATGTTTCTATATTTGCAAGGTCTGACTTTACTAAAGATAAAGCATTTAACAGGCCATCTCTCAATTGCTTATCTGTTTTAAATGCACCTTCCCCAATTTGTTTGGAGAATTTTCTTAGCTCTGTTTCTGTTTGCGCTGTTCCGAAATTTGCCCTAGCAATAGAGTTAGATATTTCTTGAACTGCTTGTCTTATTTCTCTACCTTTTGCACTTACTAAAGCATCAGCTAAACCACCTTCGATTTGCCCATATCCAGGTATGTCCTCTGAACCAATTAAACTACCTGGTATTAATTTATTAACTCTTTTGAATGAATTTAATAATGGAGCTATATTCTTTTTTTCTACTCTTTTAGATATGTTTTCTACTTCTCTGTCTATTTTTTGCTTTTGCCTTAACGTTAGGCCCTCTCTTTGCATACCAAGCCTTTGCTTACTTCTTTCTCCTGCCTTTTTTCTTTGTTCTAACATTCCTGCTGATATACCAAGCCTTTCCTCTGATTGCTCAATTCTCTTATCAGCTTGTTCTAACTTCTTTCTTTGAAATTCACTTAATGGAGAAAGAATTTTTTTAAGCTTTATTCTATTTGCATTTTTTATTTCTTCAATTTCTTTTTGTGAGTATATCTTCTTGTCTAAAATATCAAGGCGTCCTACTTGCTTCAATTTTTCTAGTGCTTTAGTATCAAATGCCTTTATGTTCTGTATTTCTTTTTGACCTAATATTTTTTGGTCTAGTAGGCCAAGTCTTCCTATTTGCTTCAATTTTTCTAAATCTTTTGCGTCAAATGCTTTCATGTTTTGCATTTCTTTTTGCCCAAATATTTTCTTTTCTAGTAAATCTTCTCTACCTATTTGTTTCAATTTTTCTAATGATCTTGTATCAAATGCTTTTATATTCTGTATTTCTTTTTGGCCTAGTATTCTAGTATTTATTGAATCTATTCTCCCAGCTTGTTTTAATTTTTCTAAATCTCTTGTATTTAGATTTTTCAAATTTGTTAAAACTATAGAATTATTAAGCTTTCCGCTTAGCAAATCTAGCCTGCCTATTTGCTTTAATTTCTCTAATTCTTTGCGGTCTTCTGATTTTACGTCTTCTCTTTTCAGTCTGCCTTCTTGTCTTAGCCTCTCTAGGTCTCTAGCTGCTTCTATTTGCTCTCTTTTTAGCTGCTCAGTGCTTTCTATCCTCTGTCTAGCTAAGTCCATTTTCTCTCTTGCTGCTTGCTCTTTAAATGCTTGCTTTCTAGTTGGGATAAGTTGTTGTATGCCAAATTGTCCGGCCTTAGCCCCTATAGCAGCACCGCCTTTGCCACCTAGTAGCTCGCCTGCTAGTGTTGGAATTGCCTGCATTAAGGCCAAAGTTAAAAGATCTGGCATGCCTCCCCGACCAGAAGGCCTCCTTGCTGCTTCAACATCTCCACCAAGGTCTTTAAGATCATCCATTGGTAGCATCATATCCTCTGTTTTAACTGGCTCAGCAACTAATTTTGCAGCAATATCCTCAACAACTCTTGTTTGTGGCTCGCTTTTTTGAACTGGCATCTCCTTTGGCATTTTTTGAGGCCTAAGATCTTCTAGCTCTATGTCAGGGTATGGTCTTGCTTTGCCTGTTACAGGTATATCTTTAACTTCTATAACTTCTTCGCCGCTAGGAAGTGTCCTGGTTGCAGTTTGTTCAAACATAGGCTTAGAGATTTTTTCTTTTATTCTCTTCTGCCTAGCTTTTTCTCTAGCTATTCTTTCTAGTTCTGTTGCCATAATTAAGCCTTATTTAATACCTTCGATTAGTCTTTTAAGCTTCATTTCTCTTTTGATTCTTTCTAACTCAAGCATCTCTTTTGCCATGTTGCTATCTTTCTTTTTTTGTTCGTCTTGCTTTTTCTTCTTTGCAACTCTGGCCTTATCTCTGGCAATCTGGATAACCTCTTTTGGTCCCATGCCTGCATATTTTAATTTTTTACCGTTGCTTTTTACTTCATATTCGTACGCCATATTTGACTCCTAGAATAATTTTTCCCACGAAACCGCAAATAGGCTCGCCAATGTTTGATATAACTTTACCGATAAGATTAGATTTGTGCTTTCTGTGTATTCTATGCATCATCTCTTTTGCCCAACAATTCACAAATGGTTTAAGCATTAAAGTGAAAATTTTACTTTTTTTCATGAGTTTAACTATAGGATTTGCAAGAAAATGATATCCTGCCATAACGTGAGGTCTTTCTTTTAAAACATAGTCACCATAAATACTGTCATATTTATAAGTCTCATTATCCATATAACCTTGGCGGTACATTTCAGTGCAAATAATGCTGTCTTCTGACAATAAACCACCACTAGCTAATGGAGTAGGCTGCGATTGAATAGCAAGTCCTTGGGCAAGGCCTCTTTCCTGTAGACCTAATTGCGCCTGATTTAGTCCGCTTGCTTGTATTCCAAATATCCTTCTACCTATTGCATTTTCAAAATCTCTTAACGCCCTTTCTTTTGCCATAGCGTTTTCTCTAGTAATTGTGTCTTCTGTGCTTTGCATTACTGCTGCTTGTTGTCCTAGTGCTGCTCCACCTTTAACTCCAGCTCTGCCTTGTGCTGCCCTCAAAGCTCTAAGGTTAGCTTGTCCTGCACCTCTTATTTGCCCCCTTTCTTGAGCACTAAGACCTCTTTCAAATCTAGATTCTCTTTCGCCAAGTGTACCCTGGAATGACTCGGCCAGTGGTTTTTTTTCGCCAAATAATTCTTGACCTTGAACTTCCCCAAATTGTATGTCTGCTACTCTTTGTCTTGCTAATTCTTCCG
>JAEORY010000163.1 GCA_016840645.1 Candidatus Borrarchaeota archaeon
CATCTATTTTTCCAATATTAGATGTTGACAAATCATGTGATTCAAGAAGTTCGATCGCCATTGAGATATGATTTGGCTTAATCGTAAGTATATACCCTGTAGAAATGAAAATTTTTGTCCAGTGGTCAAGTGGGACCTGCTCAGGTTTATTTTTCTCAATTTGGTTTAGGTCGATAATAGCACCAACTTTACTTGCCTCGAAGAGCATGCCAAGTGTTCCTAGAATCCCAGCGTTACTTATATCTTTGCAAGCTGTTGCAAATCCAGTTTTCCCGATTTCACAAATAGCTTGTCTCTGTCGAAGTACCTCTTCCGATGTTTTCATTGAGGTACAATCCCAACCAAAAGTGTATTTTTGCCCTACATGCCCCTTTGTATCGATAGCTGAGAGTATAATATCCCCTGCTCTGGCTCCACTACTTGAAATCCTGTGTTCTCTTCGAACCCTACCAATTATTCCAGCACTAGCAATATTTCTGGTGTCATTTGGGTGAGTGTGCCCACCTACAATGGGTACTCTAAATTTCTTAGATCCATCAATGATCCCCTTAACCAGTTCATCGCCAATCTTCTTTTGATTGTTCTCATATGCCAATATTAAGACCATTGCTAATGGCGTACCCGCCGTTGCATATATGTCATTTACATTTGCCATAACAAGTGAATAACCCGCCATATATGGATTGACTTCAATGAATTTCTCAGTTATGCTATCCGCATGGAATACTACCTCATAGTCTGATTTTGTATCAAATTCAACGCTCGCACAATCTTCACCTTTGAATAAAATAACGTGAGGTGATTTGAATCCATTGATTTCCAATTCCTTAAGGATCGGTTCGGTATTTTTTTTCGCTTTTATTGCTGGAAATTCTTTCAGGTCGGATAAGAATTTGTTGAAATTCAATTTCATTATCATCACAAAGTGTATCATTGGTTTTCCGATACAATGAATGTCATTGCTAATTCCAATTAAAACTTCTGCAGAAACTCAAAAACCAAAAACTATAAGTTTCTAAAACTTGACTATTAGTTTCTTAAAGTTATTTTTTGTGATTAGAAATGGGCGTGTGAATATATGAGCGGTCTTCTTGAATGGTTTAAAACAAGACGTGAATCTGAAGTAATTCGAAAAACAAGGGAACATGCCTTAAAAGTGAATCAAGTTGTTAAAGAAACACAAGCCTTCATTAAGAAGGCTTTTGAAGGCAAAACTCCCAAAAGAACTCAAAAAAGAACTGAACAAATCGAACATGAGGCTGATATTTTACGAAGAGAAATTTTCTCAATTTTAACGACTGGAGAACTCAGCAAGCCAAATGAGAGAGAAGACCTAATGCATATAGTCAAAAGGATGGACGATGTCGCAAAAAATGCCAATGCAGCGGTCAGAAGATTGGCTGTACTTAATGTGGGAGCATTTCCAGATGAACTCAAAGATTTGGTTTCAAAGATGATGTCACATTCATTAGAATGTAGTGACATGCTAAAGGAATGTATTGAAAAACTCGGAATTGATGCATCAGAAATTTTGCGTCTTACAGACAGGATTGGGAATATTGAACACGAGGTTGATCTCTTGAATTCAAAAGTTAAAAGCTTTTTAATTAAGTCTAACCTCACAGTGAACCCGTTTGAAGCGATAGTAGTTCACGAATTTATTGAACGTATTGAAAACATTTCAGATGCATGTGAGGATACAGCCGACATAGTTAAATTGATGGCTTTGCGAGATGAAGTAAGATAACTAATCTTATATCGTCTAACTTATAATGTACAAAGTTTTTTGCTTTAAGGTTAAAATCATTTAACAAGATATTTATTCCAGTTCTAAAGCCTTCTCCAGCCCTTCTTCTGGATAATCAAAAATTAGAGTCTCTCTTGGATGAAAATATATAGTTACTAGGTCACCTTCTTCGAACCATTCGTGTGTTGCCTTTTCTTTAACTATTACCCTTTCTTTATTTTCAAGGTAGACTTCGTATCTGTTCGTACCGCTAATGAATTGTGAACTTTCAATTTCTCCGTGAAAATGATTTGGCTCATTTATGTTTATCTTTTGCCTAATTTGAATATCTTCAGCTCTTATTCCAAGAACAATTCGGGAATTTTCAGCTTTGGATGTCTTGTTAGTTTCTGCTCTTAAGCCATCATCAAGTTCTATTAGTGTCGAATTCTTCTCTACTTTCTGAATTTTGCCTACAAAGAAATTAGTATCACTGAGAAAATTTGCAACAAAAATACTTTGTGGATTCTCATATACTTCAACTGGCGTACCAATTTGGATAAGAGTTCCTTCTCTTAAGATAGCAATTCTATCTGCTATTAAAAAGGCTTCAGTAATATCATTAGTCGCGTGGATTGCCGTTATCTTCAAATCTTTTACAATTTTTCGGAGTTCATTACGTAATGCCATTCTTATTCTTGCATCTAATGCACCAAGCGGTTCATCCAAAAGTAGTAACTTTGCCCCACTCATCAATGTACGTGCTAATGCCACTCTTTGTTTCATTCCACCACTTAGTTCTTTTGGAAGGGCACCTCCCCTTCCAGTAAGTACCATAAGTTCTAACATTTCTCGGGCACTTTGTCTAGATTCTTTTAAATTCTCTCCTTTAACTCTAGGAGAATATATCAAATTTTCGACGACATCTAGATGAGGAAATAATGCATATCGCGCAAAAACAAAACCTATGTTACGGTTTTCTGTAGTTATATTATTTACGCTCAACTTATCGATATAGATCTCGCCTCCCTTATCGGGCTGGATTAAACCAGCAATTAAGAGAAGTGTAGTAGTTTTACCACTACCGGTGGGTCCCAGCAATATAAGGTATTCGCCGTTGTTTATAGTTAAATTAAGATCATTTAATGCAACAAGGTTCTCATATTTTTTTGTAATATGCATTAGTTCAACTTTAGGTGACATTCGTAATTCAACCTCTACATTTGACTATTCTAAAGATAAATGAGGTGCAAGCCCGTCGCTTGGATATGGGAAAACAACAGCCCATGAGGTATCCATTTGAACCGTTACAATATCTTCAATGTTAAAGGACGGTGGAACACGAGCAAATTCCTTTACTCCTACTGTCTCACCTGTATCCAGCTTTACCGTCCAGCTGTGCCTATCTCCTAGAAATCTATACTCAATTATCTTTCCTGGGATGAAATTGAGAGCGTTAAGTCTTTCAATAGAATGTATTTTCAATAATTCTTCACGAATGCTTATAACAACACGCTTGCCCAGTTTTATTGCCTTTTCATTGATTCTAAGTATGGATCCATCTCGTAATCGTATTTCTGATCCTATTTCAGTAACATTTGAAACTACACCTTCAATAAAATTTGACTCGCCAAGGAAATTTGCTACGAAAATGTCATTCGGTGTGTAGTAAAGTTCTGTAGGTTTGCCTATCTGAACGATCCTTCCTTTTCTCATAACAATTATTCTATCAGCAATTGCCATAGCTTGTAACTGATCGTGTGTTACATGAATTGCCGTTAATTTATTCTTTTTTACAATCTTGCGCAGTTCGTGCTGAAAAATAGCTTTCACTTTTGGGTCTAGAGCCCCTAGAGCTTCATCAAATAGCATAAGTTTAGCGCCAGTAGCTAAAGCTCTAGCGATCCCAACGCGTTGTAATTCAGGTGTGTTCAGTTCATCAGGGAAATCATTCACCTTATCTGTCAGTTTTGTAGTCTCTAAAGCCTCCCAAACACGTTTTTCAATTTCCATTTCATCTAATCCTCTCAACTTAGGACCATATCCTACATTATCCCAGACGTCCCAAAATGGAAAAATCTCAAAATGCTGAAAGACGAAACCAATATCACGATCGCCAGGTGGAGCATATGTCACGTCTTTTCCGTCAATAAAGACTTCACCTTCAGTAGGTAATGTTAGACCGGCAATGATTCGTAATGTCGTTGTTTTACCGCAACCGCTTGGACCTAGTAATGCTACGTATTCTCCATTACGAACTGTCAAATTAACTGAATCGACAGCGATGACCTTGTCATAATGTTTTGAGATATTGCTTAATTTTATCTCTGGCATTTTTACGCTTTCCATATGTTTCTACTTTCATTTCCATTCTTCGGCTGACCTGCTAATAAAGCGTAAAGTCAATAAGAGCGCCAAAGAAATGCATATCAAAATAATGGATGCAAACGCTGCTGCAGGGAGTGCCAATGATTCTACTAAATCCACAATATACACAGGAACTGTTCGTGATAAGCCCATTACAACAATTGTAGCGCCAGTTTCTCCGAGCGATCGTGTGAACACCATGATTGCACCTGCTAGAATACCGCGTCCAGTTAATCGAAGGGAGACAGTTCGAAATGTTGTAAGGTCAGATGCCCCGAGCGTTCTTGCGACTTCTTCGTAGCCTGGGTCGATTCCTTCTATAACTGCAATAACAGGACGGATGAAATACGGATATGTGAAGATAATATGAACCATAAGAATCAACCAAAAGCCTGGATTAATAATACCTCTCCAGAATAGGAACGCTGAAAAACCAATTGCAGAAGATGGAACTGCAAGAGGGATGTCAATCATTGCGTCAAGTATACCATTAATTTTGCCCCATTTGCGTCGAACTAAAATAAAAGCCATCGGTAGCCCACAAGCTAGATTTATTAGCGTGGCCAACGCTGCTACTTGCAAGCTAGTCACCAGAGAAATGAGTAGCCATGCCCATTTCAAATCTGGTGCTCTAAACACTTGATAAAATACGCCTGATTCAAATCTCCCAGTTGCAGGTGAACCATTCCACCATAACGCTACATATTGAAAAGTGAAGAGGCTTGGAAGAAGAATGATGATTAGAAATATAGCTATGGTCACTGAGTTTCTAAATCTTCGTTGCCACATGCCACTTAAAAACTGTTCAGGACGTGGCCATACTTTCTCAATCGGAAATCCAACTTTTCGTGCCATAAACCTAACTAAAACTAGCATTACTACAGCTATAGTTACAAGTATCATCGATAGAAATGCAGTGGCAGGAATTAATAGTAATTTTCTCCAGGACACTATGAGTATTGGTGCTGTTTCATATACGCCTGCCACAATCAATGTCGCGCCAGTTTCTCCCAAACTTCTGGTAAATGAAAGTATTGCGCCTGCAATAAGACCTTCTTTCATTAAGGGCATACTTATAGTGCGCCAAGTAGTGAACCCCGAAGCACCCAAGGTTTTTGCTGCATCCTCATAGGTCTTATCAATCCCCAATATCACAGCTTTTAGTGATCTTACGATATAAGGGTATGTAAACGCTACATGAGCTAAAATGATCAAAAGCGGACCACGGGATACAAGACCTGTTTCCAAGCCAAAAAGCACCGAAATCCCACTGCGGCTACCCCAGAACAAGAATATACTAAAACCAAGGGCTGCTGTTGGAACTGCCATGGGCAGATCTACCAGGGTATCCAAAATTTCTTTTCCTTTAAACTCATATCGGGCAATTATGATGGCCATCGGTAATCCAATTGCTATATTAATAACTGTCGCAATGGCCGCAATCTGAAAACTCCTAATTAATGCTGTTCTCATAATCTGCCATCGAATGTCGCCGGCAATGGGGTCATTGAAAACTGTTGTGACGACCTCATTCCAACTAAGAAACACTGCTGAAAATACAAAAATCGTTGGACCTAGGATGATCACAAAGAAAAAGGCAAGTGTTACTCCCTCAGCGCCTAAGCGACACCATCGGTTTGATAGTTTATGCTCCAATGTTCTAATTCTTTCACTGAGCGAAGAGGTCGCCATTTTTAACCTCCTTTTGCTTTAGAGACTTCCCATAGATCATTAATGCGGAGAAGCACTTCACCCTGGGGGGAGGAATGCAAAGGTATAGTCAACATAGGTTCGACTCCATTTTGCGAGTTGAAAACGTCGGTTGGCACTTCAGACGTGCTGAATAATCTAAATCCATGTTCAGGTGCCAATTCCAAAATTTCTTCGGATTTAAGAAACCTGAAAAACTCTCCTGCAGCCCATCTTTGCCTATCGCTCACCCATGGGGCGTCTAGAATACAAAATGGATGATCTGAAAGTAATACTCCTTCTTCAGGATAAATGGCTTTCAACTTCTGGTTCCAAACGGCTTGTGGATCTCCAGCTGAATTCTTTTCAATAATTAGGTTCTCATAAACGATGAAAACATTTAATCCGTTAGGACCTGTTTCAGTAGCTTGGTCAATGAGAAAACCTGTGCTTTCGCCGTAGTAAACAGCCTTTGCTTCAAGTTCTGTCATCCATTGTTTTACTGAGGCATCTTTTAAGTCGTCTAATGACAATTCCGATGGATTCTTTGAGGTTGCAACAGCCGCTTCTAGAATGACCGCCATGAAACCTGAATTACTTAACTGCGGGTTTGTATGTGCAAATAAAAGGTCGCTATCCGGAAGTATCGCTAAGTCGTGAAGGCTTTGGAATCCTGTTATTCCTTTCGCGTAACTCTCCCACGTGCCTATGATAATCGGAGAATAAATGAAAGTCTCCCATTCGGTAACAAGAAGTTCGCTGCTTCCTCGTTCTTCAGCCCACATTAAATTTGCCAAAGGAATCCATACGGTCGACGCTGGACTCCAAATAGTAGGTTTTATTCCTCCTGTGATCACACTTATCATTGATTCACGCGAGCCAAGTGGTCGAAAGAAAACCTCAATTTGCACCTCAGGAAATTCGTCCTCCCACCATTCCTCAAACAAAGGAGAGATCTCTTCAACCCATCCGCGCTTTTCAGAACCATACACCATTTCAAGCCTAATGCTTTCACCACCGACCTGAGATACCACAAGCCCATAGAAATAACCGATGAGAACACCAATTAGAATCCCTATTAAGAATATGACTAATATCAACGTCCACGGTCTTTTTTGTAGTCTCTTTGGTCGCTCTTTAATTTCAATGCCCCCAGATCTATAACTCCAAACTACGCGATCAAACGCGATCAAACATCACAACAATGCAATTTAAAATTGTTACGTAATTGTTTGTTAAAAAGCATTTGCTTAATAAAAAACAGTTTTATAACTTGCAATCTAATAGAGTGCAATTAGAATTCATCGAATCAAAAATTTTCATTAAAAGGTGTTTAAGATTGACTACAACATTGGCTATTGTTTGTAATGGAGGCCTTGTTATCGGATCAGAATCTCAGGCAACAATGGGATTCTTTGTCGCGAGCAATACCGCTACCAAAATTTACAAAATTACTGATTATATTGCTATAACTATTTCCGGGGGGGTGGCTGACGCCCAGAAGATAGTAGATCAAATTCGTGCGATGGCACAACTATGTATTTTGGATTGGAGAAGACAGCCAACTGTACGTTCAATGGCTAAACTTACATCAAAAGTATTGGGACAGAACCGAATGTTGCCATATTATGTATCCCTAATAATTGGAGGGGTAGATCAAGCAGGTGCGCATATATTTACTCTTGGAGGGCTTGGGAGCATTCTTGAGGAGAAGAAATTCGCATCGACAGGATCCGGTTCGCCTATGGCCTATGGAGTATTAGAAAGCGAATATAAGGATAACCTCAGCATCGACGAAGGCGTCGAATTAATCAAAAGAGCAATTACATCCGCTCGTAAGAGAGATGCTGGATCAGGTGGAGAATTTCAAATCGTTACGATAACAGCTGATAAAGGCGTTGAGTTTGTAAATTAGGTTTTTATTGAATGTTATGACTCGGAGAAGAATCTATCTAAAAACTATATTTTTTCTTTGAAGTTGAAAAAAAGAAAATATGGTACCCTCCCCAAAGAAGAAATCTTCAGGAGAGACCTGTCTTTTATTTAAGAAGTTAATCTCCCGACAAAAGACTTTTCATTATTTTCTCGATTGGATCTCTTCCGACCGCACCAATAGCTTGCTTCACTGGTGATCCGTTTTTAAAGAATATAAAAGTTGGAATTGAACTTACACTGAATTGTCTCGCTATTGCAGGTTCCTCATCACAATTAAGTTTACTAAAAACAAAGGTTCCTGCATAGTCCTTTGCTAGTGCCTCAATAATCGGTTCCATAGTTTTACACGGTGGGCACCAACTAGCCCAGAAGTCTACAAGCACGGGCACGTTTGAATTAATAATCTCATTAAAATTGCTAGAGTCTGCTTTAATTACATCTCCTGTCATTTTCGCATCTACACTCCCTTTCGTTTTCATTAGTTCAGCCATTCTTTTTTTTCGAAGTTCTTGTAACTCTTCATCGTCTTCCATAGTGTACAGATCCTTTCCGTTGTCTTTCTTGAAGTAAACCATCAAAAACGAATGTAGTAATCAGTTAGATGAGTT
>JAEORY010000164.1 GCA_016840645.1 Candidatus Borrarchaeota archaeon
ACATGTTTCATGGGTACACATGAATGAGCCTGAAAAAGCGACAGAGAAAGCTAAAGATCTTGTGCACATGGCAGTAATGAGATCCGCATTATTGCAGCCATTGGCGAAAAAGGAAGTTTCTATCATAGACAGGGCTCTAGTTGTTGGTGGCGGTGTGACAGGAATTAATGCGGCCCTAGACTTGGCTAATCAAGGATTCAAAACATACGTTGTTGAAAAGACACCGACTATTGGTGGATATATGGCAATGCTGGACAAGACGTTCCCAACGCTGGACTGTTCGATCTGTATCCTTGCCCCAATGATGGTTGACGCTGGCAATCATCCCAATATCGAACTTCTGACATATTCTGAAGTAACACAGGTTGATGGTTATGTAGGAAACTTCAAGGTCAAAGTGAATAAGAAACCCCGTTATGTTGATACAGATCTTTGTAACGGTTGTGGTGACTGTGGCGAAATTTGCACAGTACGTGTACCAAACGCCTTTGATGTAAATCTTGGGAAGCGTGGAGCTGCGTATGTACCATTTCCGCAAGCAGTTCCCCTTAGATTCACGATCGATCCAGAAAGTTGCCTTCACTTGAATTATGGGATTTGCGGAACTTGTCAGACGTTCTGTCCAAAACAAGCGATAGATTTCAATCAAAAAGGAGAAGAAGTTGAACTTGATGTCGGTACAATTATTGTAGCTACAGGGTTCGAAACGTATGATCCTGAACCGAAGAGAGAATATGGCTATGGCGTCTATAAAAATGTCATTACAAACATTGAATTTGAGCGGATAAAAAATGCAGCAGGTCCCACTCGTGGAAACTTAGTGCGACCTTCCGATGGAAAAGCACCTCATCGAGTAGGATTCATTCAGTGTGTTGGCTCACGGGATTATAGGGTCGGCCACGAATACTGTTCAAATGTCTGTTGCATGATTTCTATAAAACAGGCAGTTCAAATCAAAGAAAAATATCCCGATGCAGAAATTTATATTTTCGCGATAGACATTCGCGCTTTTGGTAAGGGTTTTGAGGAAATTTATCGACGCGCCAGAGACATGGGTATAACTTTCATTAAAGGAAGGGCTTCAGAAATATTCGAAGATCTAAAGACTGGAAACCTTAAAGTCAGTGCAGAGGATCTCTACGTTGGAGAACAACTGGAACTCGAACTCGATATGGTTGTTCTTGCGACTGCGCTTATTCCAAGAGAAGGTACAAAAGAACTTGCCCAAACGTTAAACATTTCACTCGGACAGGAAGGCTTTTTCCTAGAAGCGCATCCAAAGTTACGTCCTGTTGATACGTTTACTGACGGTATATTTCTCGCAGGAGCTTCTGCGGGTCCAAAGGATGTACCTGAATGTGTTGCACAAGGAAAAGCCGCTGCAAGTGCAGCAGCGTGCCTTATGGCTAGGGGCAAGATTGAGATCGAGGCGATTACGGCCAGTGTCGATGAAGAGATGTGTATTGGATGCGAATTATGTACCCTAGAG
The DNA here is from genome assembly GCA_016840645.1 of Candidatus Borrarchaeota archaeon. The sequence continues at coordinate 1,490 of JAEORY010000164.1, forward strand.
TGCCCCTATGGAGCAATTCAGATGATTGAGGAGCGAAACAAAGCGGAAGTAATTGAGGATATCTGCAAAGGCTGTGGAACATGTGCTGCTGCATGTCCGCAACTAGCGATTTACATGAAACATTATACAGATGAGCAAGTTCTAGCACAAATCAGAGCAGTACTTTCGGAAATTAAAGAGAAACCACTTATTATAGCCTTTACGTGCAATTGGTGCAGTTATGGTGGCGCAGATCTTGCGGGAATATCAAGGTTTCAATATCCTACCAATGTCCGAATTATTCGATTGATGTGTTCTGGTCGAGTTGACCCCACCTTCGTATTTGAGGCATTTAGGCTGGGTGCCGATGGTGTACTCATTTCAGGTTGTCATATTGGAGATTGTCATTATGCAACTGGTAATTATAGGACAAAGATGCGTTTTATAGCTATACAACACGCACTAAAACAAGCCGGAATAGACCCTAAACGACTTAGATTAGAGTGGATTTCGGCTAGTGAAGGTGAAAGTTTCGCAAAGACTATCAGAGAAATGGTCGAGGAACTTGAAAAACTAACGCCAATTTTCCCCGTCCCAAGAACGGAGGGGTCATAACTAAAGGAGGAGAAAAAGTTGAGTGAAAAAAATGTTTTAGTTATAGGTGCAGGCGTTACTGGAATACAAGCTGCAATCGATGTAGCAAATCAAGGAATTAAAACATATCTTGTTGAAAAATCACCAAGCGTCGGGGGGCACATGGCTCAATTAGATAAAACATTTCCGACCCTTGATTGCTCTGCGTGTATTTTAACTCCTAAGATGGTCGATGTTGCTCGTCACCCGCACATCGAACTGCTTACCTATAGCGAAGTAAAGGAAGTTACAGGTACTGCTGGCAATTTTACTGCAAAAATTGAGAAAAAGCCCAGATATATTGATGAAAATATATGCACTGGCTGCGGACATTGCGCGATTCACTGTCCAGTAGAAGTTCCTAGTGAGTTTGATGAAGGAATCGGCGTTCGAAAAGCTATATATGTGCCTTTTCCGCAGGCCGTACCGTTGGTGTATACGATCGACAAAGATGCTTGCATAGAATGCGAACTCTGTCAGAATATCTGCGAAGCTGGGGCGGTCAAATATGATCAAGAGCCCGAAGAAATAGAAGTGAATGTTGGATCTGTTATCGTGGCAACTGGTTATGACCTTTTTGATGCGACAAATCTAAAGAACTATGGTTATGGAGTCTATGATAACGTACTGAGTTCCCTTGAATTTGAACGCCTTTTATCAGCATCTGGACCTGCAGGAGGACATGTATTCCGATTATCCGATGGAAAAATCCCGCGAAGAATTGCTTTCCTCCAGTGCGTCGGATCAAGAGATCCCGAGCACGGAATGCCTTATTGTAGTCGCGTCTGTTGTATGTATGCCATTAAAAACGCGATTCTAGCCAAAGACCATATTCATGGTGGGTGTGACACGACGATCTTTTATATTGATGTCCGTGCCTTCGGAAAGGGCTTCGATGAGTTTTATCAAAACGCCCAAACCAGATTTGGTGTAAAATTTGTACGTGGAAAAGTTGGGGAGATAGTCGAGGACGAAGCTACAAAAAACCTTCTTGTGAGAGTTGAAAATACTGAAACTGGAGAGTTGAATCAAGAAGAATTCGATATGGTAGTTCTTTCTTCAGGTCTTGTGCCATCACAAAACTCTAGTGAAATCGGCAAAATTCTAAATTTGCCTACAGATCAGTACGGCTTCTTTGAGGAGGCATCACGTATCTTGCCCGTTGACACAAAAATTGAGGGAGTATACATGGCAGGTGTCTGCGAATCAGTGAAAGATATCCCAGACAGTGTAGGACAAGGGAGTGCGGCAGCGATGCGGGCTAGCTTAAAAGCAATTTAGGAGGAAAAAGAAATGGAAGAAGAACCTAGAATTGGTGTTTATGTCTGCAATTGTGGTATCAACATTGGTGGTGTAGTAAACGTAGATGACGTGGCAGAATATGCATCAAAACTGCCGAATGTCGCAGTAGCGCGATCTCATCTCTACATGTGCTCTGATAGAGGACAAAGTATGATCAAAGAAGATATCGATGAATTTAAACTGAATAGAGTTGTGGTAGCATCATGTAGCCCTAGAATGCATGAGCCAACCTTCAGGAAAGTTATAGAGGAAAAAGGGCTTAATAAATATCTTTTTGAGCAGGCAAATCTTCGCGAGCATGTCTCATGGGTTCACAGTAATCAACCAGAAAAAGCTACCGAAAAGGCTAAAGATCTAGTAAGAATGGCAGTAGCCAAATCACGCTTATTAGAGCCGCTACCGCAACACATGGTCGATGTGAAAGGTGAAGCTTTGGTAATAGGAGGAGGAACTTCAGGGCTTAGTGCCGCAAAGAATATTGCAGATAGAGGCTTTAAGGTCCATTTAGTCGAAAAGACCCCCAATTTTGGCGGAAAAATGGCACAGTTGTACAAAGTATATCCTACATTTGATGATCCCCAAGAATTATTGAATCCTTTAATAAAGGATGTTATGGAGCATCCAAACATTATTTCATACCTTTCAGCTGAAATTGCAGATATAGAAGGTTATATTGGAAATTACAGAGCTATCATTCGAGAACAAGTCGAGGAAAAGGAAATTGAATTCGGTACAATCGTAGTCGCAACTGGCTACCAACCATACGACCCTACTGGCGAATTTACCTATGGCAACCACCCAAATGTATTGACATTACTGGAATTGCATCAGTTATTGAGGGATGATGGTCCGACTCAGGGCAACCTTGTAACTCCAGCTGAGGGGAAAACTCCAAGATCAATAGCATTCATTTCCTGCGTTGGATCACGACAAAATGAAGACACCATTCCTGAAGGAAAAAAACCAAACAAATATTGTTCTAGAGTTTGTTGCACCGGCATGATAGCCACAAGTATGGAGGTTCTTGAAAAGGAACCAAATACAGATATTTTCGTTTTGTATAGAGATTTAAGAACTCATGGCAAAGGTCATGAAGAACTCTTTACTGATTTCCGTCAGACAGGATCAACAATGATCAGATATACTGATGATCAGATGCCATTAGTTTCAGTCACTCAAGGTTCCGAGTATCCTTTAGCTGTACGTAGTTATGACACATTGTCAGGAATGAATATAGAAATGCCCGTTGATCTCGTTGTTTTAGCAACAGGTATGATTCCTGATGATTCTGCAGCTCATATTGCATCAAAACTTCACATAACGATGTCTGCAGATGGATTTTTCCAAGAACTTCATCCCAAATTAGCTCCTCTTGACTCTGTTACAGACGGAGTATATTTAGCTGGCTGCACACAGGGACCAAAAGATGTGCCTGATAGTGTTTCTCAAGCCTTTGGTGCAGCAGCTAAAGCATGTTCCCCGATGGCTCAAGGCAGGGTAGAAGTTGAAAGCACGATTTCCGTGATAAATGAGGACTACTGTACGGGCTGTGGGGTGTGTCAAGGTTCTTGTGAGTTTAGTGCGATCGTTTTTGAAGACAAACCTGACGGAAAGAGAATATCTAAAGTTATTGAGGCTTTATGTAAAGGATGTGGTTCATGCGGTTCTGCTTGTCCATCTGGAGCGATTACAATGTTGAACTTCAAAGATAGACAATTGGACGCAATGGTCCGAGCCGCATTATTGGAGGGATAAAAAAATGGTAGAAGTACAAGAAATGCCAAAAGAAGCTATCGATTTTGAGCCAAAAATCATCGGATTCCTTTGTAATTGGTGTTCATACGCAGGAGCAGACCTTGCGGGTACTAGCAGAGTACAATACCCAACCAATATCCGTATCGTTCGAGTGATGTGTACTGGAAGGATAGACCCTCAACTTGTCCTTAATGCATTCAGATATGGTGCAGACGGGGTTCTAATTGCAGGGTGTCATGAAGGCGATTGTCACTACATTGGTGGCAATTTCAGAGCTTATAGAAAATATTTACTCTTAAGAGAGTTTCTGCGAAAAATGGGTATGCATGAAAAACGTCTACGCCTTGAATGGGTATCTGCATCTGAGGGAGAACAATTTGGTAAGGTAGTGAGAGAAATGGTAGATGACATTAAAGAATTAGGACCGAGTCCACTTGGTATAACCGCAACAGGAGGAATTGTTGTAGATGAAGGCGAAATTAAAATCTGAAGAGAATGTTGACAAAAAAGCTGTTCTTGAGGCTAGCGCAGCAATATTTAAAAACGAAAGAACTCGATGGCTTATAGGCAAAGGAGAGCATCTCTTAAAGGAGAACAAAATTACAGAAGAAGAATTTGAAGAACTTTTAGACAAAATACTCAAAGATGAAATTGAGCGAGAACTAATCTCTCAGGTACTTCGCGAAAAAGGAACTTCTTCAATCGAAGAAATTTCCAAAGCAACAAATTTAGAACCAAAATTGATTCTCCAACAATTGATCGCCCTGAAAAAGTTAAATATAGTCAACATTGTTGGGGAATCAGGCGATGATTATTTATACGCCCTATGATAGAAATGATTTCAGAAGGAGTGACCGAAAATGGCTGTACAAACTGAACTAAAAGTCGGCACCTTTGAAGATTTAAAGGCTGACGTGATTGACAAAGGAATGTGTACTGGTTGTGGCAGTTGTGTTTCTGTGTGTCCAACACAGGTTATTAAGTTTGTTGATGATGTTCCAACTCTTCAAGAACGCCCTGGGGAGGTTCCTGAGGGAGAACCACCAGTAGGCAAGTGTATTGAGTGTAAACTCTGTTATTTCGGCTGCCCTGTTACGGATTCCCTTACACCACGCATGCAAGAATTATTTGGCTCTGAAGATGTTCTTGGTAATTATGTCCACCTTTATAAAGCTAAGACAGAAGTACCAAAGATCGCGGAGATTGCACAAGACGGTGGCATTGTTTCCACGATTATAGCATATGCACTTCAACATGGCCTCATTGATGGAGCCATCGTATCCGTACCAAGCGAAGAAAATCCTTGGATTCCTCAGCCGAAAATCATAACGTCCTATGAGGAATTGTTGAAATCTGCCGGTACCCGTTACTCACTCAGTCCAAATATCGCTTCTCTTGCACAATATAGGGATGTCGTAGAGGAATTATTAGCCCAACATCCTGTTGGCGAAGACTGGCTTCGTCTAGCGTTTGTTGGAACTCCCTGTCAAACATTAGGTGTGAGAAAACTTCAATCTGCTCTAGACGGTGTGGATATCCGCCCAGCTAATCTCATCACGTTGACCATTGGTCTGTTCTGCATGGAAAACTTTGATGCAACGAAGTTACACAAACTTGTCCAAGAAAAGACAGGGCTGACTGTAAATCAAATACGCAAAATGGATATCAAAAAGGGTGCATTGCATATCTTTCCAAAAGACGGGGGGGAAGCGAAAACCATTCCCCTAGAGGAAACTACAGAAGCTGTAAGAAGTGGCTGTCATTCATGTGAAGATCTTACTGCGTGGTATGCCGATATAAGTGTTGGAAGCATAGGCACACCTGCTGGATGGTCTACGGTCTTCACTAGAACAGAAAAAGGCAAAGAAATTTTTGACGGTGTCGTCAGAGAAAAAATGATCACAAAAGAACCAATTACAGAAAAAGGCGGCACAACTTTGCGCCGATTAGCAGATAAAAAAATGGAGAGTTCAAAAAAATCGTAGCCGTTCTCTGAAGAAGAGAAATCTTTTCCATTCAACATTCTTTTTTTAATTGGTTTTTGAACCGCCTTAAAAATATAAAGCGGTGGCATGCTTGGCTAAAATCTCAGGGAGAAATATTGAAGATTGGTTGAAGGATTTGGATGATCCTGACAAGTATAATCGTGCAACCGCTTTAGAAACACTCTCTGATGCCATTCTTGAAGATCAAGATTTACTAGATCTTCTTATGCCTCATTTTAAAAGAAAACTGTTAGATAAATCTTCCTTAGTTCAAATGACTGCAATTGAATCCCTTGGAAAGGTCAGTAAACAACGCCCAGAGTTAGTTTCAGATACTATACCAACTTTAAAAGATTTTTTAAAAGTTCAAGATCGTTACATCCGTGAAGGAACATTAGAACTTATAGGAGAAATTGGTTCAAGAGAACCTCAGGTAGTTCTAGATTTAATTCCAGACATTATAGCTTTAATAGAAGCTGATGATCCAGAGATTCAAGAAAAAGTTATTGAATCTATTGCGAAGATTCTTTCCACAGACTCGCCCCTTGCTTTTAGTGATTTACAGAAGTTTACAAATTTCATGCAATTACCTATACAAGAATTAAGAAAAAAAATCCTCCCAATGCTTGCTTCTAAATTTTCAAGTTTGTTGGTAGACCCAGATAACTCTATAAGAAACCAAACTATGGATCTGATCAAATCAGTTTCCAGTAAAGATTTAACTTTTATCAGAGAACTTGTTCCATTCCTTATTGAGAAATTAGCAGATGAAAGCGTTGCTTCTTCAGTTATTCAGAGTTTAATAGAGTTATTACCTTTGATCCGTGAGGCAATCAGGAAATAGATTCAAAGAATTATCGATGTGAACTACCCCACCCTGACGGATGGGACTTCCCGCCGATTAAGTTAAAAAACTTCTAATTTCTCTTGGTTTTGTGTTTTTCTTCTATCTCACGAAAAAGAGAAATAAAACAAGAATAAGTCTTCAGGGTGGGGTAATTGACTTATGTGTACGTACCCAGTTTATCGCGCTAATTGCAGCTGATGAACCTTCTCCGATGGCCGTTGCAATTTGCCGTCTTCCACCTGTCACATCTCCTGCTGCAAAAACACCATCAATATTTGTAGCTTGGCTTAAACGATTGACTTTGATAAAACCGTTTTTTGTTAATTCAA
>JAEORY010000165.1 GCA_016840645.1 Candidatus Borrarchaeota archaeon
TCTGTTTAGAAATCTTTGCAGTTTTTTTTTCGCCAACAATAGTTACGCCTAATTTTTGGATTTCTGATTTAATTTTCGGCAGGTTAATTTCTGACGGATTATAGATTAGAGTCATTATACTTTTTTCAAATGAAACAGTGGCATAGAGAATACCTCTAACACCGTCTAATTCTTGTTCTAACTTCTTTCCAAGTGATTTTGAGGTCAAGGATTCCAAATTGAGTATCACACGTTCGCCTTCGAGTTCGAACCCTAACTCCTTAATTTTCTTTTCTACACGTTCGAAGGTTTCTTTTTCTCCATCGAAAAAGAGATTTGTTATCCTTGGACCAAAACTCACCGTTGCCTTTTTCACGCCATCAACGTTATCTAATGCCTTCTGCAAAGATAACGCGCAATTGGCACAATCCATTCCGCTCAAATTGAACGTCAATTTCTTCGTGCCTGATGTCCCGAACAACTCTTCAAATTGCTCTTCGTCATCAACTTCGCGTTTATGATCATGCTCATGATCGTGTTCACAAGATGTGTCTTCATATGCATGATTATGGGACTCACCACAACTTGAATCATTGCAGGCACAGGATGTATTTTTATCGTTGCATTCATCTGCTCCAGAAGGCTCATCTTGGTGACTCATTTGATTTTGAACTCCATTTCTTTGACTTATTTTTGGCTATCAAGTACACTATGAAATATTAGTTTAAGAAATTAATGCTAAGAGCAGATGGAGTTGTTATGAAAAACTATCAAAAAACTTAGCATTTTTTAATAATGCAGAGATTTGAGTCTTTGTGAGCAATCGTTATCCATAAAAAATCAATAACCCTAATTTGTTGAGGGTTATACTCAAAAGTATTTCACACTCCATATAAAACTAAGAAGTTGCGATTACAGAAAGCGTTCAATTACACCGAGGATTAAGGATGAAAATAATTGGCAGAGGTTCATGGATAGACAAACTTGCGATGGATGCATTGGCATATAAGAGGCGAATGGGGAAAAAAACAGAGTTATTTCGTACTGAGAGCGGTCTAGGCGCTTCTGGATTCCCGCACATTGGTTCATTTTCTGATGCGGCTCGCAGTTTTATCATAAAGCTAGCAGTTGAAGATGCTGGTCATAAATCTGAGTTTATTGCTTATTCAGATGATATGGATGGACTCAGAAAAGTACCTGCTGGAATGCCAAACGCAGACGAATTGAAAAAATATATTGGTGTCCCGGTAACAGATATTCCTGACCCATTCAACTGCCATGAAAGTTATGGAATTCACATGAGTTCTATGTTAATTGATGCATTAGATACTTGTGGTGTAGAGTTCACATCCGTTTCAGCTCGGGAGATGTATAAGAAAGGCGCATTCACGAAACAAATTGAGTTAATACTAGCAAATGCAGACAAAGTTGGTGATATTGTAAAGGAGTTGACAGGTCAGGAAAAATATACAGAAGTTCTGCCTTATTATGCGGTTTGTGAGAACTGTGGCAAGATGTATACAACAAAGGTCACAGAGTTCCATCCGGAAACTCATTCTGTTTTTTATACATGCACAGACTCGCCTTTACGAGATGACATCATTAAAGGATGCAACCATCAAGGATTTGCAGACTACAAAAAAGATCAAGGCAAACTTAATTGGAAAGTAGAGTTTGCCGCACGATGGGACGCACTAGGGATCGATTTTGAGGCATATGGAAAAGACATACATGATTCTGTTGTTGTGAATGACCAAATCCAGAGAGAAATCCTGCAAACTGCACCACCGCATCATGAACGCTATGAGATGTTCCTTGACAAGGGCGGAACAAAGATTTCAAAGTCTCTAGGGAATGTTCTTACACCACAAGTATGGCTTCGCTATGGTTCCTGTAAATCTTTGATGTTGTTAATGCTTAAGCGGTTTCAAGGAACAAGATCGGTAGGCATTGAAGATATTCCAAAACTCATGGACGAATATGATTATCTGGAAGATATCTTCTTTGGAGTAAAGAAAGAGAAAAACGAGGCGAAGAGGATAAAGAACATTGCACTCTATGAGTATACAAATTTGCTGAAACCACCAGAAAACCGCCCACAACATGTTCCATATAATATCTTAATAAACTTAGTGTCCGTTGCGCCAGAAACTGCTATTGACGAGTTTTTAATGGCAAAACTGGAAGAGTTAGGCTATTTAAAAGATGGAAATAAAAAAGGTCTTAAAAAACGTTTTCAATGTGCAAAAAATTGGGTGGAAGATTTTAAAGAAATCGAAGTTGAACCAGTTGAGCTGTCAATTAATGAAAAAAATGCAATAAGAGACCTCATACCCATACTGGAGGAAAATGAAAGTAGCGAAGTAATACAACAAGCCATTTTCGAGGCGGCGAGAAACAATTCGTTGAAACCTCGGATTTTCTTTCGATTACTTTACCGCATTCTTCTTGGAACTGATAGTGGTCCTAAACTTGGTCCATATATCGCAATAGCAGGTCCAAAAAAGGTTGCAAAGCGTCTAAATTTTTTGTCGGCGCTGTGATTTTGGAGTTCATGTGTCTAAGTTCACCCCTTAAGTTATTTTTGCGAGCAGATTTTCAAACAGATAAGTTGTCTCTTTATGGATTTCACTTTCAACAAAATCACTTCGCGCCTTATTGCAAAAACACGTGAGCGCATTGCCCCGAATAGAAAACATTTAAGTAGTCTTTCGCTCACAAACACAGTAAGACTGTGAAATAAGAGCACAGGGAGACATTTTTTATGTCCGCCACACCAGAAGAGAAAATCTCAAAATGGGATTTCGTTTGTGCTAAGTTTGCTGCTGCATCTGAAATCGATGATTTGATTGTGAGTGCAACGTTCAAAGATCCAGATATATTATTGATCCTCAGACGTTATCGGGGGAAAACTTTATCAGCACAATGTCGTGATGATTTGGCTCAAGTACAGCAAAAATTTTCAAGAGTCTTATTTGATGAGTGTTGCGATGATTTAAAGGAAGAAATTGAAAGCCACTTCCAGAACGTAAATAATTCTTAATAAGAATAAACTGGGCTTTTTTTGAATTTTTATATAATATTAGAGGACTGACCGAAACGCGGCTAGAAAATTATCGATCATTACTTCTAATGAAAATTTTGCTTCTGACAAAGCCCTTCCTTCTTTGCCCATTTTGTGTCGTAGTTCCTCATCTTTTAATAACATGAGAAGGGCATTTGAGAAGGCAATAGGATCCCTTGGGTTTGTTAAAAGACCAGTTTTCTTATGAATCACTGATTCAAGTGGACCTCCTTCATTTGAAGCAACTACAGGTGTTTCACAAGACATTGCTTCTATCGGAACCAAGCCCCAAGGTTCCATGAGAGGAGGATATGCTACAATATCAGCCATAGAGTAATATACTGGCATTTCTTTATCGCTTACATTCTCAATAAACATAATCGCATGATCAAGATGTAGGGCCTTACTCAACTTTATTAGACTTTCTTTCTCTCGTCCTCTACCAATAATAACTAATCTACAGGAAGATATTTTCTTGTACACGTATTTAAAGGACTGGATTAACATAGAGATGTTCTTCACAGGTGATAACCTAGAAACTGCAAGAATCACAGTTTCTGCATTTGGGAAAAACTGTTCTTTATAGAACCGCCCCTCATTATGGAAACTAAATTTTTCAACATCGATTCCAGGATAGACTATTTGTGCATTTTTCGCATAAATTGCTTCTATTTTCGCTTTGGTAAATCCACTGTTCGCTAAAACCGAATCTGCAGATTTAACTGCTTTTTGATCAGAATACATGTAAAGATGTCGAATAAATCCAAAGAAAAACTTGAAAGACCAGCTAGCCTCTCTGAAATAATTCCTGTCATAGAAAAATCGTGGAGGTTCGTGAATATAACAGATAAAAGGTTTGTTTTGTAATTGAATGTATTTGTATCCTGCGAGGTTAGAAGGGAAATTATGTGCATTTATGGCATCTAAATCAGATGGAACATGTTTTTGTAGTTTCTTCACTATCTTAGGGATAGAAAACCAGTATTTCATACCGATAGGTGATCCGCCTATGTCGCAAAAATGAATTCCTTCACGCGAAAACATGTTCTTAACATTTGCTCTAATATTTTGGGTGATTACTGTGATATCAAGGCCTCTTTTCTTCAACCCCGTACATAAATCTATGACCATTTTCTCTGCGCCACGTGTTGTATAGAGAGAACGGTGAAGAATGCCAATCTTCAAGATTTCCCCTCATATTTTGCTAATATCTTTTCTTTAAATCTTATAAGAACACAACTGAAATCAATAAATAAGATAAAAGGTTTCTTGAGAAAAGGAATTCTTTCTGTAAATAGCCTCAAACGATCTAAGTCTTCGTAGTTAATACCACCAAGAAAGATAACTGAAGGTATGTAGATTACGATTCCGATCACAACGACGACGATAATAAGAATGAAATTAATGATTGAAAACAAAGAGAGTACTCCTAAGACTCCATAGCAGACTATATAGACGAGAATACTTGCCATTGCATATTTAAAGACTGGTATTGAAGGAAATGGAGTTTTAAGAAAAGATTTGGTTTTCAAAACGCAATATAAAACGCCAACGCAACTTCCAAGCGAAAACGCGATCGCTACAGCAATTTCCTGAAAGAAAGATATCAAACCGAGCGCAGTTACTGTGTTTATTAAAGTCATTAGACCGTAATATTTTGCAATCCAGTCAGGTCTTTCAATCGCTGCGAAAGTTGATCGCATACCGATAGTTACTGCACGTCCAACGTATCCAAAAGAGAGAAGCATCAAAAAAATTACTGAAGAAGAATATGTGGGAGGATATAGCAGAGAAATTACAAAATCCGCTAGCAAAAATGTGAATGCAATTATTGGAAGCGCAGACAAGAAGGCATATTTTGTACTCTCAAAATAGGTTTTCTGTAATTTCCAAAAAGTGGCATTTTTCTTATTTGTTACAAAAAAACTTGTTTGCAACGGTTCTAAAACCCTTCCTGAAACATTGATGTAGCCGATAATGTTATCAAGAGTGGCAGCAGCTACTTTGTAATAGCTTACAGTTATTAAGTCAAAAAAATAGGTGAGTATCAGAAAATTAACGTTGCTATAGAGATAAAATGTAATAGATGAAACGATCATCCATTTTGAATAACTAATGATTCTCTTCATATCGAGTTCGACTTTACTAGGTTCGGATTCCTTTTCAAATTTCTGAAAAATTAAAAATAGAAAGATTATACCAACAATAAGTGGCGCTAATGAGTATCCAAGTAACGCACCGACAGCACCAAACCCACTGACTATAACGAAGAGAACGAAGAAGATAATCAATGCACTTCTTCTAAAAATCGTAAAGAATAATTCTTTTTTAAACTCCTGCAATCCTTCCAACACACTCATTACAATATCTGTAAATGCTCCAAATAGAATACTAAACGCAGCAACTCTCAATGCAAGCGCATATCCTGGGTTCTGAAAGAAAATCGCGATATAATCTGCTAAAACAATAAAGAAGATACAAAAAATCGTTGCCACTGCAAGCCTAATTTTTAAAATAAATCTAAAACAAACTCTAATCTTATTTTCTTCGCCTAATGTACTGAATTCGGCGATATAACGTCTAAGGATTAGTCCAAGACGCAAATCGGAAAATAATTGTCCAAATCCTACTGTAGAAATTGCAAAGGTAACTAATCCAAGCTGACCGGGCGTAAGAAACCATGCTGTCAATAGCCAATAAGCGAAGCCAAGAATATAAAACGCAAGATTATCTAAAGAAACGTAAGAATACCCTTTGATCATTTTACTCGTAGTAGACATAAGATCCCACAAGGCAATTGAGGTCTAATCACATATCAATTTTTTGAGCTTTAAAACGGAGAAGGACTGATATATTAAAAATTTTCATGATAAATTCGCAGAAGTTTTTGAAACTCAGTAACTACTAAGTACTCTATGGTATAATGAGAGTATTTTATCACAAATACTTGCTTCATTGTAATGTTTTTCTATTGTTTTTTTTCCTTCCAAACCTATATGAAATCTAAGATCTGAATCGTTTATTAATCTATTAATAGCGTTCTCAATCTCTATGGGATTCCCAGGTTCAACTAATATGCCATTTTTTTCATGAATAATAAGTTCTGGAGTGCCACCTACATTTGTTGCTATAACCGGTCTTCCTAGTGCCATAGCCTCAATAATAACACGACTTAGAGGTTCAGGCCAAATTGAGGGAGATACAATAATATCTGCCATCTGGTAAAATTTTAGTACTTCATTATATGGTAAAAATCCAAAATATCGAAATTGATCTCCTATACTGGCTTGCATTTTCTTTATGTAATCCGTGAGAGGACCTTTTCCAAGGATTGCAAACTTTACAGAAGGATTTTTTTGTGATAATTGTTTAATTGCACGGATAAGTACAAAAATGCCCTTCTCATAAGTTAGTTGACCTACAAAAAGAATCAGTGTAGTATTTTCATTAAATTTATAGTTACGGCGCATTAACATCAGTTCAGGTTTCGTAAGGATCTTTGAAGGTAAAGGCATTATATTTGGAACTACAGAGATTCTTTGGGAAGGCAGTTGTATACAATTCTTCAATTTATTTAAGGGCAGTCTTGTCAAAAGTAATTTACGCAATGCCTCGCTTACTGCAATGACGTGGTCTGCTTTATTTAATAGCAATTGTTTAAGAGCCAAATTTGCATAAATATAGGGGAGAATTACTGGCATAGAAAAAGAGGGAAGCACACCCTCAAGACTGACACAATTGACTAAATTTTTGAAATTGCATTGGTCACATACATTGCCATTAGGTTTTGTAAATGACCTTCTAAAACAAATTGGCCAATAATCACGAATAGTACCAATGACTGGTATTTTGGTATTTCTACCAGCGATAACGGAGGGAGGAATCGTTAGGATGTTTTGTGCATGAATAAGCTCAATTCTGTAATCATTTAAGATTTTCTTTAGTTTTTTTGCCATGAAAAGGTAAAATAATTCATTTTTAACGATATTTCTGAATACTGGAACATCTGGTGCACGAGGATATCGAAAACGGATGATTTTGAACCATTTATGCTCTTCATATACTGTTTTTTGACCAAAATGAGGCATGACGACTAGGATATTATGCCCTCGTTTTGCAAGACCTTTCGCCAAAAAATAAGTGCTACGTTCACTACCGCCTCCTTCAGGCGGGAATAAATCTGTTGCTATACATATATTCATGTTTGTACAACCTTTCAACACAGAATATTTCTATAACTGAGTTTATTTACACGCTGAAGAAATATTGAAAAGAATGGCCTGAATGTTATTGTCGAAACAGTGTTAATTTCTTATATATTGAGAGTATTTGATCACAAACAGTGGCTTCATTATATCGTTTCTCCACTGTTTTTCGTCCTTCCAATCCAATACGTGATCTAAGATCCGGATTTTCTATTAATCTATTAATAGCGTTCTCAATCTCTATAGGACTCCCAGGTTCAATTAATAAGCCATTTTTTTCGTGCGTAATAATTTCAGGGATACCACCTACTCTTGTCGCAATGACTGGCTTACTTAATGCCATAGCTTCAAGATTAACGCGACCTAGCGCTTCAGGCCAAACTGATGGAACTACAACTATATCTGCCATTTGATAGAATTGTAGGACTTTGTTATATGGTAGAAATCCAAAATATCGTAATTGATTGTCAAAACGACCTTTAATTTTTTCAAGATGACTTGCTAATGGACCCTTTCCTAGAATAATAAGCTTTACTGAAGTATTCTTGACTAATAATTGCTCAAGTGCTTTAATGAGTATATGAATACCCTTATCGTAAGTCAATTGACCTACGTATAAAACAAGCAGATCTTTTTCATCTAATTTGTAATAACGACGCATTCCGAGTAATTCACTTTCTGTAAGTCTCTTTGAAGGTATAGGCATTATATTTGGAACCACAGAGATTTTTTGTGGAGTCAAACGCGAGAAATGTGTCATAACTATAGACCGCCTTGCTAAAAGCATCGTACGAACTGCATCACTAATTGCAATTACGTGATCCGCTCGATTCAATAGTAATTGTTTAAGACCCATATTTGCGGAAATATATGGAATACTAGCAGGCATGAAAAAAGAGGAAAGCTGACCTTCTAGGCGAATGCAGTTAATCAATTTTTTAGAATTACAACTGTCGCATACGCTGCCATTGGGACGTATG
>JAEORY010000166.1 GCA_016840645.1 Candidatus Borrarchaeota archaeon
TCCCTCCAATTGTTATTGATACCTCATCATACCACCTATATAAATTGAGGGAGACCCCTCGATGCAGGTGATGAAATGAACGCAAATTACCGCCATTCATCACCAGGCTGAAGCTGTGGTGCTTTCTTGCTTAGTTACTCGTAATACTATAATTAATTGACCTCATCGTAAAAAAAAATATTGAAAATTATTTTTCAAGAATAACTGATGTTTCAGCTTCGGAAAATATACATTTATAAAGGGTTTTTGAGGTAATGATTAAGAATCAAAATAAATAGGTATGCTAACTATTTGCGTTTATTTTAACTATTTTTGAACTATAATCTTTGATAGAGATTTGTTTCAAATTTGAATGATGTTTCAATCAACAAAAATATTAATTTATAAACAGTTTTTGAGGTTACTCCTAAGACTCAAAATCTCATTCCAAACGCTAATTAGAATTGAAAACAAGGTGAATTGACAAAAATGACAGAAATAAAAGAGAGAGCTTATGCTGCAATTGTTTCGTGCGGCAGAACTAAGTTTTCAGAGTTATGGGAAGATTCCATGAGCGATCTAATGCTAGACTCACTTCTTGAATCACTTAATTCAACAAACGGTAACATTGAGTTCAAAGACATTGAGTCGATGTATGTCGGCAACTTTATTTCAGAAAAGATTGTCGATCAAGGATTAGTTGCTGGGGAACTTGCGCAAAACTTCGGAACACATATTCCCATATTCCGTCTTGAGGGTGCCTGTGCGTCTAGTGGACTGGCGCTCTATAATGCCTGTTTAGGCATTAAGTCTGGAAAATTTGATGTAGTTGCAGTCTGTGGCGTTGAAAAAATGACAGACCGCGGTGAAATTGTTACAGATGCTTTAGCTTCAGCTGCCTCATCTTGGGAAAGATTTTATGGATATACCTTTCCAGGACTATATGCGACACTTATGACACGACATATGTACGAATATGGAACTACGCGCGAACAACTTGCCATGGTTGCTGTAAAAAATCATCAGCATGCAGTTAATAATACTAAAGCACAATATCCCTTTCCGATCAAAATTGAATCAGTATTGAAGTCTCCTTTAATTGCAGATCCTGTTCGTTTGCTGGATTGTTCGCCAGTTTCTGATGGTGCTTCATCAATAATTTTGTGCAAACCAGAGATCGCGAAAAAATATACTGAAGCACCAGTTTATGTTACAGGTGCTGGCGCAGCTACAGATGCACTTTCGTACTTTAGCCGTAACGATCTTACAGGCTTAGCTGCCACAAGATTTTCTGCCCAACACGCCTTCAAAGAAGCCAAAATTATACAAAAAGATGTTAATATTATAGAAGTTCACGATTGCTTTACAATTGAAGAGATCACTGCCCTTGAAGATTTGAAATTTGTTGAAAAAGGAGAAGGCGGTCCATTTATTGGAGAAGCCGTAGATTCGTTCAAGGGAAGTAAACATATCATATATCCAACCGAATCTGGAGAGATCGTTGTAAACTGCGGTGGTGGACTAAAAGCAGATGGACATCCAGTTGGTGCCACAGGTTCGAGACAAATCTGTGAAATTTGGGAACAACTTTTAGGTATTGCTGGCAAAAAACAAGTTGATTTAGATACCGATCTCTTAACGGGCGTAGCACATAATATCGGTGGCACTGGTGGTGTTGGTACTGTTCATGTACTACAAGTTTAGAAATAGGAATCAAATTATAAGGATGTGATACAAATTTCTGTCCCATATGTTCATAGGAACCTTGCATCACGTTATAGACTTATTGCAAGTTATTGTGACGCCTGCAATGGAAAATATTTCCCAAAGCGTAAGATTTGTCCAAAATGTGGAAATAATAATCAATTAAAAGATATTAGCCTTATAGAAAACGGTCATCGTGCCAATGTTTTTTCTGCCTCTGTTATTCGACATCCTGCAACAACTCACACAGGATATGCACCTTATATCTCAGCTGTCGTGGAAATGGACGGATATAAAATACCCACTATGATTACGGATTTTGAAATCACAAGCGAGGAAATTGACATCGTCAATGACATTATCGGAATGCCAGTTGAACCCGTTTTCAGAAGAATCACAGAACAGGGTGACGATGGCGTTATAGAGTACGGAATGAAATTCAGGCCTTTCCAATCATCATTATTTAAAGAATATAGTACATATGTTCCTAGAAAAACCTCCCATAAATCAGGGCTTATAGGATATGGTGTGTATCTTCCAAAATACAAAGTTACTGTAGAACAGATAGCAACCACCTTTGGAACCAATGCAGAGACGTATAAAAGAGGATTAGCACTTGAGGAAAAAGGTGTTGGCAATTTGGACGAGGATACAGGTACATATTCAGTCGAATCAGCACGAAGGGCACTTAATCATGCAGGAATTGAGTCGCAAAAAATCGGGGCTATATGGGTGGGCTCTGAGTCGCCACCTTACGCCGTTAAGCCAACAACCACTATTGTTGCTGAAGCTATTGGGGCAGTGCCGTACTGTCGCGGCAGTGACCGTGAATTTGCGTGTAAAGCTGCAACTGATGCGATTCCAGACGCAATAGCGCTGGTTAATGACGAACTTACAGGCAAAACACATGAATATACAATGGTCATTGGAGCGGATAAAGCCCAAGCTAGACCTGGTGATCCACTTGACTACAGCGTCGGAGAAGGTGGAGTGACCCTTATTTTTGGTAAAACTGACGTCATTGCAGAACCATTTGGATTCGCCGCATATTTGACTGATACACCAGATTTCTGGAGACGCGAATTTGAGAAATTTCCAAGTCATGGTGGACGGTTTACAGGAGACCCTGCTTATTTTAAACATGTTATGGGTGCCGCTGAGAAAATAATGAATGACTTAGAAATGACTCCTAATGACTTTGACTATGTCGTCTTTCATCAACCCAATGGCAAGTTTCCAATTCGCGTTGGCACAAAGTTGGGATTTGAAATAGAGCAACTTAAGCCGGGACTAATGGTCACGAAATGCGGGAACTTGTATTCAGGATCTAGTCCCCTTGGGTTTGCAGCCACATTGGACATTGCCCAAGATAACGAAAAAATCTTGCTCGTTTCATACGGTTCAGGTGCTGGCAGTGACGCTTCCGCTTGGATTACAACAGATACATTACTCGAAAAAAGAGAGCGTACAATCCCTGTAAGAGACCAACTCAAAGGCAGAGTAGAAATGAATTATCTCCAATACGCCCGCTCCAAAGGTACGCTAATGTTCTAATTTTCCTCTGTTTTCCTTTTTATTTTCTAGTTTTTCTATCCAACAGAAAATAGATAAAATAAGAGTTTGAAAAGGTTTGATGTTTCCACAAAAAGTAACAAAAAAATAGATTCTGTGAGAACTGTGAGCAAAGATTTCAAGAAATGGTTTGATGATTACTCTGCCATATACGATTCCTTCGACGAGCACTTACAACAAAAAAATAAGAATAGCGAAATTCTTTTCAATCACCTGAACTTAGGACAAAAGCAAAGGATTTGCGATGTGGGAACTGGGACTGGCAATAGCATAATTTCTTTTCAGAATTTATTAAACAAAAATAAGACTAAGGGAGAATATGTTGGTATAGACATATCTGCTAAAATGCTAAAACACCTAAGAGCAAAAAGCAAAGAAATCCACACTATTTGTGCAGATATGAAGTACTTACCTCTCATTTCAGACTGTGTAGATTGTCAAACTTTCTATTTTTCGATTCATTTAGCTAGAAATCAAGATTTCGATCTAACTCTTAGAGAAACGAGCCGAGTTCTCCGCAATGACGTTGGAAAACTAGTTATTGTCACAATCAAGCCAAATTCTCCCTTTAATAGGTTACGTGATCACCTTAAAGGAAAAAAGAGACCTGTAATAAGCGAGCAATTCCTTGTAAGAAAATTGAAATCACATAACTTTCATGTAGACTTCACTACTGTTGTGACAAATGCCTTATACTTCAAAACTATTGCTAATGCCCTTGATTTTTTTGAGGAGAAGGGATTGTCAATTAAGAATAGAGAGGAAACAGTGGAAGTATTGAAGCAATACACGAGTGCCACTGAAGAAGGAATCGAAATCGCTGTTATGGATCAAATATTCATTGCTTCCAAGCAATCATAAACTAATAATCACGAATAAGAACAGTCAGAATTTGCCTTACTGATATTTGAGAGCTGGCATTCATCCAATTTTTCTAATAGGCAAATATAAACCTATATTCCATGTAGGTAAATCGTTTTTTTGCATAAAATTATCTATATCCCTTTTTTCAACAATATGTTCTTCAAGCCATTGAACGGTGATGTCACGTTCGTAGATGTTTTCTTTCATCCATAGTTCTACCACTGAGTGAAATACATTCCAACCTTGGCTAGAAAGGAATTCACTAAATAACATTTCTGTGGTAGCAAATAAACCGCCTTTGAACTCTTTAATTTTGACTTCATCATCGCCTTCAAAATCATCATATAACGGCAGCCACACTTCGTAACCATATACAGGATTATTTTCAGAAGGAATTGGGTTGTTAAATCCAAAGAAATGATACTTCAAATCTTTGCTGAAAAATTCCTTTCCCTGTGCCCATCTAATTAATGATTTGATAGCATTTAATTCTGGATTTTCTCCAATATAATGGAAAGAGGCTACTTTCATTTGGTTTAGTTCAATTCGTTTGATCTCCATCTGCAGACTACCTTTTATTTGATGGCTTCTGTCACAGATTAAAAATTTCTACATCATAAACAAAATAAGAATACTCAGAATTTGGTTTACTGATATTTGAGAGCTATCATTCATTTAATTTTCTCTAAGAAAAAATGTAAAAAAACTATATCATGCGTCAGTAGATGACATGCAGCACATTTTTTACTTGCACAAGAGTCTCCCACACTTTAAATAATTTAAATCTACGATAAAGATAAATAAAACTCTTACAGAAACGCTAAATACAACACTTAAGAGACTCTAATAACTAAAGGAGGATGAAAATACGTCTCGACAAATTCGATATACTGATGAAGAACTTTTGGAATCAATTCAAAGATTCATAAAAAAAATCAGGCGAGTTCCGACTACCAATGACTTTTATGCTCAACATGAAGGATTTCCTATGCATACCACAATCAAAAAGCGTTTTGGTTCTTGGTTAAACGCTCTTAAACTTGCAGGAGTTTCAGAAGAAATAATTGCAAAAAGAAAAAAAGGAACAAACTATTATACGGATGCTGAACTCATCGATTTATTAAAACAGTATTATAAACAATTCGGAGAAATACCGGAGTATAGGCAATACACCGAACATGCAAAGGGGCATCCTGAAAGACCCACTGGATCTACATATATGAGAAGGTTTGGTTCTTGGACAAATGCTCTCATAAAATCAGGATTTACACCACAGCGAATACCTAAGAAATACGAAAATATGAGCAGTATTTTGCAGGATTATAAGAAAGAAATAGAAGAATATTACTCAGAAGAAAGCATACCTAATAGGATCCATTTATTGTACGACTTAGAGTATTTCCTACACTCTAAAGGAAAGGAATGGAAAGATCTTGATCTCGAAATAACAAAAGAATACTTCACAATCTTAAAGGAAAAAGGAATGTTCAAAGGCCATTCGAACGACTTAGTAAAGCCAAATTCACCGACAACTCTAAAAAACAAATATAAACGCCTGTGCTCATTTCTAAACTGGATGTTAGAAATTGCCGACGAAGAAGAAACAGAACCTTTAATTTCAAAGAAGAAAATCAAAAAAATTAAGAAGAGAATTAAAAGTCCAACTATTATTGGGAGCAATGAAAGAGCATCAAAGAGACGTGCATTATCTCAAGAACAAGTTTTCAAGATAAGAGAAGCGATAAACTCACCTGTACTTAGAAACATCTTCAACATCGGACTAAATTTAGGTTTAAGGCGTATCGAATATACACGGATCAAACTTGATCATTTACATCTTGATGATGGATGCATTGACATAATCGGGAAAAGATTAATAATTAGAGACATTGCTCTAACTGACGCAATGAAAGAATTAATAGAATATCAATTATCGTTACGAGAATTAAATAATGTAAGACATGAGTTCTTCTTTTTCCATCCACGAACGAAGGGTAAACTAAGAGGTACAGCACTAAACTCTATATTTCGTAAATTATCAAAAAAGTTAGGATTCAAATGGAATGCACATGAAGTAAGATATACAATGGATGCTCTTATGCTAAAAAAAGGAGTTCCCATTAATATAATAGCGCAACGAATGGGACATAGTCCATCTCTGACGTTTCGCTATTCAAGAGAAAATCTTGACGTTCGTATAACGATTCTTGAAAAATATGTAGGAATCTTGTGAATAGAAATCAGTTAAACGTTCGTAAAATAAGTAATTTCACGATGACAGAAAGATTAAAGTAATATTCAAAAGATCATAAGAGCATTTACTAAAGTGAGAATTGAAATCTTTGTTGAGTTTTTTATAATTGTTGCATTTACGTCCCCCAAAAATTCATAATCATACATAAGAATTGTAATAATTTATCATGCTTAATATTTTGCTCTGCCTCCAGTTATATTGTAAGCTTGACCTGTTATGAATTCAGCTGCATCTGAAACTAAGAATTTAACTAAATCAGCGACTTCTTCAGGCTTTCCCAGTCGCCCTAGCGGGATCTTACTTGTCAAAAATTCAGCTTGTTTGGGATCCATCATCTTAGCTAGCTCTGTTTCAATTAAAGCAGGACAAACACAGTTGACATTTATTCCTTTTTTGACAACTTCTTCTGCTAAGGCTTTAGTAAAGCCTATTATTCCAAATTTTGCAGAACAGTAAGCTGTCATATTAGCGTTTCCTTCTTTACCCGCAATAGAAGAAATGTTAACAATTTTTCCATATTGTTTCTCTAACATTGAAGGAATAACAGCCTGAGAGCAAAGGAAAGTTCCTTTCAGATCGACGTTTATGACTTGATCCCAATCTTCCTCGCGTAAATTTTGAACTGGCACTGTGGGTCCAGTTAACCCTGCATTATTTATGAGAATATCGATTTTTCCATACTTCTCTAATGTGAGTCTTACCATATGCTCTACAGCGTTCTTATTAGAAACATCAGCGAGAATTACAGTAGCGTCTCCACCTTTGGATTCTATCTCCTTAGCTACTTTTTTTGCGTTTTCTTCTACAATATCGTTAATTACTAATTTCGCTCCATCTTTAGCTAAGGAAAGCGCTATAGCACGACCAATTCCCATACCAGCGCCTGTAACTATGGCGACTTTATCAGAAAGATCAACTTTCAGCATTAAATACACCTCGTTAGCAGTTTGTAACGAGCTGCTATATATATTCTACTCTAAGCTGCTATATTGTTGCACAAATATCCCAACTACAATAAGGATAAGCCCAATCACAGTTGAAAACAGTATTTGCTCACCCACAAACAAATAGATGAAAACAAGTGATAGAAAAGGAGATAAGTAGATCAGATTACTTACACGCGCAGTTGTTTTTGAAAATTTTAAGGCTTTAAGCCAAATTACAAAAGTGATTCCCATTTCAAAGATACCAACATAAGTTGCTCCTAAAAGTCCAATTGGAGAAACCATTACTGTTGAAAAAATAAAGGTTGCAACCAAAATAAAAATAAAACCAAATGTGAAGTTTAGAAATAATTTTGTTACTTCATCTCTTTTATCCTTAGTATTGTAAATCCAAAACACTGCCCATATTCCTGAAGAACCAATAGCTAAAGACACAGCAAGAGGATTAGAAAACTTTAATGAGGTTAAATCACCTCTTGTACCAATTACGACTACTCCGATGAAACTGACAATTAGTGCAAGAATGCTAGTGAATTTTATTTTCTGCTTAAGCAATGGAATTGATAGTGAGCTACCTCGTGCTAAAGCATCGAGGCTTCCTGCTTCAACGACAGACTCGATCCCCTTTCAGGTTACGGAGGTCTTATCTCCACAGGCTTAACATCCCTACGCCCCGTAGGTACGGCTAACGATGGTGAGGCAATCGAATCGGAGTATGCACCTTATCTTCAAGTGTGCGTATGATCCCTCCAATTGTTATTGATACCTCATCATACCACCTATATAAATTGAGGGAGACCCCTCGATGCAGGTGATGAAATGAACGCAAATTACCGCCATTCATCACCAGGCTGAAGCTGTGGTGCTTTCTTGCTTAGTTACTCGTAA
>JAEORY010000167.1 GCA_016840645.1 Candidatus Borrarchaeota archaeon
GTTTTAAATCAATAGACTTTTTTATAGTTACTTCGCAAGAAGACCCCTCAACGTGTTGGGGGGATGAATTGCGTTACTGTTTCACTTTCACCTAGGTCTCTATAACTTTTAAATAGCTGTTCGCATACATATAACCGGTGTCTACCTGCAGGCAAGAGGTCGGCATGCGAGTACCCTTCTGAACCCTGTATGCCGTAAAGCCCAGTGGGTCTGGAAGGGAACACAGTAGGGCAGGAACTGTCCGATTTAAAGCCTGTGTTAAGCCGATACCTGGTAACGGTATGGTTGGAGACGCTGCAGGTCGTCTGTGAAGCAGGAAGCCATTCAACTTGTTGGATGGTAGTTCACGAATTAACAAATTATCCTCCAAAGAATTCATTGTGAAATTTATGAGGACATCAATTGAGATATTTCTTAGAAGGTTAAAGGAAACTCCAGACTATGAAGGACAAATTATACATACAGAAACAATTCCAAAAAAAGAACCAACGTATGGTTCACTCGATTTTCCACTCGGCTTGCCTCTTCAAAGTTTTCTCAACAAAAGAAGCATGCAGCTTTATATTCACCAAGCAGAAGCGATAAATGAAATTCGAAGAGGAAATAATATAATAATTACGACACCAACAGCTAGCGGAAAAACCTTAGCATATGCTCTATCAATCTTTGAAGAACTTTGGAAAAATACCAATTCTACAGCATTATTTTTGTATCCAACAAAAGCTCTTTCTAATGATCAACTAATGATCTTATCACAATTTGAGAGTGAAACTAGCATAGAAACAAAAGCAAGTGTTTACGATGGAGATACACCATCCCATGCACGTCCCAATATTAGACAACAATCAAGGATGATCTTAAGTAATCCATATGCGATACATCAATATCTTCCTTGGCATTCAAAATGGAAGAAATTCTTTCAGGGATTGAAATTTGTCGTAATTGATGAGGCTCATACTTATCGAGGTGTTTTCGGTGCTAATTGCGCCTTCCTATTTCGAAGACTTCTTCGGATATGTGATTATTATGGCTCATCTCCACAGTTTATTCTCTCTAGCGCTACTATAGCGAATCCTGAAGAACAAGCTTTTAATCTTACCGGGAAAAAATGTGTAGTTATTTCAGAAGACGGATCATCCCGAGGACGAAAGTTCTTTGTTTTTTGGAATCCTCCCTATAGCGATGAGGCTAAATGCATAAGGCGCTCAACTCACCAAGAAACTATGTTTTTACTTACTGAAAGTGTTAAAAGCAGTATCCAGACTCTGTGCTTTACAATTTCCCGTCAAATGGCTGAATTAATTGCAAGGTGGACAAGGGAGGCTCTATCTGAAGATCTAGCTAGTGAGTTCTTAGCAGATCGAATAAGTCCTTATCGGGCAGGATACCTTCCAGAGGAAAGAAGAGATATTGAGCAACGCTTGAAAAATAAGGAATTACTAGGTGTGACTTCAACAACTGCTCTCGAAGTTGGAATAGATATTGGTTCGCTTGATGCTGTTATTATCTCTGGGTATCCAGGAACTATAATTTCAACATGGCAACAAGCTGGACGGTCAGGAAGAGGAATGGATGATTCATTGGCAATTTTAGTACCGTTTTCAAACCCTCTTGATCAATACTTTATGAAACATCCAGAAAAATTTTTTGGAAGTTCACCAGAACATGCTGTAATTGATTTAAAAAATCCATATGTTGTGCTTGGTCATTTAATGTGCGCTTCCGCTGAACTTCCAATTGCCAAATTAGAAGATGACAAGTATTTCGGTTTGAAATTTGAAGAATCATTAGATGCTTTGCAACGTCACAAATTGATCACGCAGACTCCGAGGGGATATGTCTATTCAGGTAAGATGCGTGCTACTGAGGTAGTTAACATAAACAATATCTCAAATAAGATGGTTTACGTTCATTATAATGGTAAATTGCTTGAAACAATGGATTTACCAAAGGCTTATAGAGAGGCCTACAAAGGTGCAGTCTTACTTCATCAGGGAGAAACCTATGTCGTAGAGAACCTTGATCTCGAAAAAATGATTGCGTCGGTTAGAAAAGAAGATGTTGAACTTCATACAAATCCGTTAGAAGAAACAGATATTCAAATACTGAAAATCACAGAAGAAAAGGAAATTTGTTTAGGCTTCGAATTGAAAGTTGCTGATGTAGAAGTCACTGAATTCTATCATTCTTATGTGATAAAGCGTTATGATGTCATAATCGGGAGGCGACCTATTGATCTACCTCCATTGAAGTTTCAGACAGTTGCCGTTTATTTCACAATTCCAGAATGGATTCAACAGAAAGTAGCCGAGAGTGGGTATGATTTTGAGGGGGCTATTCATGCTTGTGAGCATGCCATGATTGCAATGGCACCCATGTACGCGTTATGCGATAGATGGGACATAGGTGGTGTCTCTAGTCCATATCACGAAGATGAAAAGAAAGCTGCTATTTTCATTTACGACGGTTACGAATTTGGGATTGGGTTGAGTGAAAGAATCTATAAGTTATTAGATACAGGATTCTTGCAGACTACATATGAATTGATTCGTGATTGTGAATGTGAGGATGGGTGTCCTGCATGTATTATGTCTCCTAAGTGTGGCAATAACAATGAACCTCTTGATAAAAAAGGCGCATTATTAATATTGGAAGAACTTCTTCGGTTATTGTAATTCTTTTTCAACCTAGCGGATATAATTTTCATTATATTGATTCTGGAGAAATAAGGACGAACCCAGTTTCCTCATCAAATTTTCTACCTAATTTAACACCCTTGACTTCAATTATTGAAAGATCAATTGTAGCTAGAGTTGGGTTTTTACCTTTTACAAGATGACCGCCGTAAACTTCTTTTTTCTCGTTACTAAATGTCGCATGAAAATGAGTTTCCAATTCTCCTTCTGTTCCTCCTTCACAAACCACTCCAAGACCACTGAGAAACTCAATAGGTCCTGGTACTTCAATAGGTTCTGTATAAACGATTCCTAACTTGGTACCCTCTTTCGCCATTGCCAACACAAATGTTGCTTTTTGCAAACTTCCTATGGATAGGCTGACAAAGGCCGATTTAATACTATAATCTTTGCATATTTTTTCTATTCCTTCAATAACATCAGTGCCTGGTAATAGGCGACCAATAATCACTTTACCGAGTTTACCAGAGGCGACTTGGTATCGGATTGTACTGCTGAGTTCGTCAGAAGCCTCTTTAAAAGGAACTTCTCTCACGCTCATGCAGATTCCCTCCCGGAGATTCATGTAAGTTACATTTATTTTTATCCACAATATCAATTATTATAAACTATTTACATACTATTATATCATTACATTTTTTGGTGTATATTAAACTTCTGTCGGAGGGTGGTAGAATTAGAAGAAGCCATAAGTAATGAAAAATTGGTTGAATTATATCGAGAAATGGTAAGAGTGAGACTTTTTGATGATAAGATGGGCGAATTCTATGCTAGAGGGTTATGTCCTGGAACACTACATCTTTCTACTGGTCAAGAAGCTGTAGCAGTTGGTGTGTGCGCGAATCTAACAAAAGAAGATTTAGTAACAAGCACTCATCGGGCTCATGCACATACTATTGCGAAAGGCACACCAATGAATGTGACAGCTGCTGAAATCTTAGGCAAGGTAACAGGATGCTGTAGAGGTAGAGGAGGGACAATGCATTTATCTTGGCCCTCTGAAGGAATGTTATATTCATCATCCATAGTTGGTGCTGGAGCGCCATTAGCAGTTGGTGCTGGGCTATCAGCTACATTAAGAAAAACAAATCAAGTTATTGCAAGTTTCTTTGGAGATGGGGCAGCCAATACGGGCGGTTTCCACGAAAGTCTCAACCTTGCGTCAATATGGAAACTTCCAGTAATTTTCGTATGTGAAAATAATTTATACGCGATTTCTGTAAGCGCTAAACGATCGACATCCGTTAAAGACATAGCTGTTCGCGCAAAAGCTTATAATATGCCAGGCTTTGTTATAGACGGAAACGATGTAATAGAAGTATATATAACTGCACGTATTGCAGTTGAGCGAGCACGAAAGGATGAGGGACCTACATTAATAGAAGCGAAAACTTATAGGCATCACGGTCATTATTATGGTGATCCAGGTACTTCATATAGAACGAAAGAAGAAGTAGAAGAATGGAAGAAAAGAGATCCAATTATACGGCATAGAAAGTATCTTCTTGAACGAACTATCATAAGCGAAGAGCAACTTAATAACATTGATAAAGAAGTTGAAGCGGAAGTTGCTGAGGCAGAAAAATTTGCTATTGATAGCAAATTTCCAGGTCCAGAAGAATTAGAGAGATTTGTTTTCTAGGGAGGGAAAGAAAATGAGTACACAAAGAGAAATTAATATGGCTGATGCACTTAATGAAGCCATGCGTGAAGAAATGCGGAGAGATACTGCCGTAATTCTTATGGGAGAAGATGTAGGGGTTCTTGGTGGAGTTTATGGCGTCTCAAAGGGATTATTGGATGAATTTGGCTCAGAAAGAGTCCGTGATACCCCAATTAGTGAAGATGGATTTGTAGGAGCAGGTATCGGGGCAGCGATAACCGGGTTAAATCCAATTGTCGAGATAATGTATCCTGATTTTCTACCCTGTGCCATGAATCAAATCACAAATCATATGGCTAAACTGCGTTATATGACTGGAGGACAATTAACAGTATCTTTAACAATTAGATCAGCGATTATACAAGGTCGTGGTTCAGGTGCCGATCATGCTCAGACTCTTATTCCATGGTTTGTGCAGACTCCAGGATTAAAAGTTGTTGTACCATCAACACCATATGATGCAAAAGGATTATTAAAAACAGCAATAAGAGACAAGGCACCTGTAATGTTTTTCGAGACTGCAAAGCTATATTTGAACAAAGGGCTTGTGCCTGAGGATGAGTACCTTATTCCTTTTGGTAAGGCAGATATCAAAAGAGAAGGAACCGATCTGACGATTGTGGCAATCTGCAATTTGGTTTTGGAGGCTCTTGAGGCAGCGAAAGAACTAGAAAAGGAAGGAATCAAAGCTGAAGTCGTAGATCCGCGTACCTTAGTTCCGCTTGATAAAGAAACCATTATAAATTCCGTTAAGAAGACCAACAGACTTGTAGTTGTGGATAATAATCCCTCAGCATGTGGGGTTGCAGCTGAAATTGCAGCAATCGTCGCAGAAGAAGCATTTGATTACTTAGATGGTCCCATAATGCGCGTAGCTACACTCCAGATCCCTGAACCTGTAGCACCTACTCTGATAAAACTCATGCTTCCAAATAAAGAGAAAATAGTCGCTGCAGCAAAAAAATTGTTATAAATCTAAAGGCCAACAACCTGCAAGTGATTTCTAGACGTATCATGAAAAGAAACTCTGAGGATAAATGACAATGGTGAAAATCATATTCATGCCTCGATTGGACGAAGAACAAGAAAAGGGTATGGTAGTGGAATGGCTGAAAGCACAAGAAGATACAGTTACTCAAGGAGAAGAAATAGTCGAAGTCATGAGTGAAAAAGTCTCGTTTATAGTCGAGGCATCTGTCACAGGGACGATTCACAAAATATTTGTCGAGGAAGCGGAAGAAGTTCCCATTGGAACAACGATAGCGATAATCTCGGAAGCTGAAGACTCGCCAGATATGTTAGAGAAGGCTGTTAAAGAGGCCGAAGAAAAATTAAAGATTGAAACGCCCATAGTGGCTGAGAAAGAAGAAATAAAGGTTATTGAAAAGGAAGAAGAAGTAAAGATCAAACCAGAACGAATTAAAATCTCGCCAATTGCCAAAAAACTTGCAAAAGAACACGAACTTGAAATAACTCAGATTGAAGGGACAGGACCAGGGGGACGGATTGTCAAAGAGGATGTTTTAAGAGCAATAGAACAGGGAAAAATCATACCTGCTGTCCCTGAAGAGGTTGAGAGAATAACTCTTACTGGAGTTCGAAAAATCATTGCAGAACGAATGACTCAGAGTTATCAGACAGCCCCTCACGTCACGGTAATGATGGATGCAGACGCATCTAATATGGTAAAACTGCGTGAAGAATTCGAAGAAAAAACTCATGTGCGATTATCTTATAATGCTATTCTCATCAAAGCTGTAATTGAAGCTTTACGCACCTACAAGATTTTCAATTCTTCTATAGAAGAAAACGAAATTCGAATAAATCCCAATATAAACGTTGGATTAGCAGTAACGCTTGAAGACGGGGGGCTCATAGTTCCAGTAATTCCCAACGCTGATAAGAAATCGTTGAAGGAGTTGAATGCAACAATAGAGGATCTTGTTGAGAAGGCACGTCAAAATAAACTTTCTATCAGCGAAGTAAAAGGAGGCACATTTACTGTTTCTAACTTAGGCATGTATGATGTTGATGGATTCACACCCATTTTAACTCCAAAACAAACTGCTATCTTAGGGGTTGGAAGAATCGCCAAAAAACCCCTTGTAATCAATGAAGAAATAAAAATTAAACCTATTATGACATTAAGCCTATCGTTCGATCATAGAGTTGTTGATGGTGCGCTTGCAGCAAACTTTTTACGCTCTATAAAGCGCACCCTAGAAACATTCACTCCAACACTTTGACACGATCATACATTTTAAAGCGAAGAGTGCCAACATGTGTACAAAATC
Source organism: Candidatus Borrarchaeota archaeon (assembly GCA_016840645.1). Next base: position 6,654 of record JAEORY010000167.1, read on the forward strand.
CTTAAGGATGGTATGCATAAATAAATATGTTTTTACAATCTCAATCAAAAATCTGCATAGTAGAAAAGACATTACCATAGAACGCACGCCAGTAAGAATAAGGTAGGAGGCATAAAATCTGGCGCTAAATCTTGAGGAATTATCTGGAGCAGTTCTAGTAATTGGTGGAGGAATTACTGGTATTCAAGCGTCATTAGATATAGCTGATCAAGGCTTTAAGGTCTATTTAGTCGAGAGGACACCAAGTATTGGTGGACATATGGCGCAGTTAGATAAAACCTTTCCTACAAATGATTGTAGTATCTGTATCGAAGCTCCAAAGATGCTTGATGCCTTAAGGCATCCAAATATTGAACTTCTGACATATTCTGAAGTCAAAGAAGTGAAAGGGGCCGCTGGAAATTTTACTGTAAAAATACTAAAGAAACCACGTTATGTGAAAGAGGATTTATGTAACTCTTGTGGCGAATGCGAAATAGTTTGCATAGTAAAAGTTCCTAGCGAGTTTGATGTGGGAATTGCACAACGAAAAGCAATATATCGCCCTTTTAATCAAGCTGTTCCTAATATTTTCACGGTGGATATGGATGCATGCAAGAAATTTGGTGGGGGATGCCGTGATTGCATTGCCGTCTGCGAAAAGGAAGGACCCAATGCTGTAGACTTCTGGCAAAAAGAAGAGGTAATTGAGGTTAGGGTCGGAAGTATAGTAGTAGCAACAGGCTACAAACTTCTAGAGCCTATCGAAAAATACGGTTATGGTATTTACAAAAATGTACTTTTGTCTCTACAATACGAAAGATTGCTTAGCGCATCAGGTCCAACAGGCGGCCATCTAGTGAGACCCTCAGATGAGAAAGCCATTAAAAAAGTAGCATGGATACAATGCGTCCTATCTAGGAATGTAAGAAAAGGAAAGGTATACTGTTCGAAAATTTGCTGTATGTATTCTGCAAAAGAAGCCATCCTCACTACAGAACACGAAACAGACGCAGAAACCTACATCTTTTACATCGATCGAAGGTCCTACGGCAAAGGATATGAAGAATATCGTAAAAGGGCGGAGGAAAGGTATAAAGTAAAATATATTCGAAGTATACCTGGAGAAGTTTCAGAGGATTATGAAACTGGAGATATATTGATTAGATATGAAAATATCGATACGAACATTATTGAAACACTGCGAGTAGATCTATTGATTCTATGTCCTCCTATTGTGCCAAATGATGGGAATACCGAACTTGCAGAAATGCTGGGGATCGAACTTGATGAAGATGGGTTCTTTAAGGCGGTAGATCCTTCAAGGCTTTTTGAAACCAATAAAAAGGGTATATATCTTTGTGGTGCATGTCAGGGGCCGATAGACATCTCAGATGCCGTAGTGCAGGCGAGTGCTGCTGCTGCTAAGGCTGTAATTCCCTTAAAAGATGTGAGGGGCATAGAAACCAAAGAGCTCGAGTTGCCGCCAGAGATTGAGATTGATTTAACAGAGACACCACGGATAGGTGTATTCGTTTGTCAT
>JAEORY010000168.1 GCA_016840645.1 Candidatus Borrarchaeota archaeon
CAGATCAGTTAACTAGTCAAAACAAATGAAATGAGATATCTAAATTGGCTGCTTGATCTTTAAGTTGTTCTTTTTATTAAGTGAAATAACAAGTTCTCATCTAGATCTGCAAGAATTTTTTTCCTCTATTTTTTCAAACTAAGGAATCAATTAACGCTATTTGCACAATGTATAATATTTATAAAGAAATCTAAACTTTTTTAAACTTGAATACGATTTACAGCATGGCGAATTTTTATTACGCTATCAGCTTACGTAAATTTACGTCATTATAGATCATTATATTTAGATTTCGAAAAGGTGATAATATGGCAAAAGGAGAAATTGAGCAAACACCTGTTGAAGGAATGGCGTGCGTTCCTGTTGAAGAAAAAATGAAAAGTATTCTTACAGAAACTCGTGTATTTAATCCTGACGATTTAAACGCCAAATTCGCCAAAACAGGTATTTCAATGAGCGAATATAAAGAACTCTACAAACAAAGTATTGAAGATCCCGAAACGTTTTGGGATAAACAAGCAAAATTAATCGATTGGTTTAAGCCTTACGAGAAAGTCTGGGAAAAAACCGATTTGTTTCCAGGCAAATGGTTCTCAGAAGGAAAACTAAACGTTAGTTACAATTGTATAGATCGCCATGTCAAGGCTGGCAAAGGCGATAATATAGCTATAATCTGGGAAGGCGATAAGCCAGGTTATATCAGAACTTATACCTATAACGAGCTCTTAAAAGAAGTATCAAAAGTCGCCAATGCGATGAAAAAGTTAGGGATCAAGAAAGGAGACCGTGTGACTATCTGGCTTCCCATGGTTCCTGAATTGGCAATTATAATGCTAGCATGCGCCCGACTTGGTGTGATTCATTCAATCGTATTTGGGGGGTTTTCTAAAGAGGCCGTTAAAGAAAGAATTGAAGATTCGAATAGTCGTCTTTTGTTTACTTCAGATGAGACATTGCGAGCAGGCAAAATATATCCTAAAATGAGTGATGTCGTGCAAATCCTGCCTGAATGTCCAACAATTGAACAAGTAATCGTTGTGAAACGAAGTGGAAATGATGTACCTCACACAGACAAGGATATTTGGTATCATGATTTCATCGACTCGGTCAGCGATGAATGTGAATGTGAAGAAATGAATGCCGAAGACACATTATTCATTCTCTATACAAGTGGTACAACGGGTAAGCCAAAAGGCGTGAAGCACACAACAGCAGGATATCTTCTTTACACTGCTCTTACACATAGACTTGTCTTTAATTACCATGATGAAGATATTTGGTTCTGCAGCGCAGATATCGGTTGGATTACCGGACATAGCTACATCGTTTACGGCCCCTTAGCTAATGGTGCTACAACCTTGATGTTCGAAGGTGTACCAACCTATCCTGATAGAGACCGATTCTGGGATATTTGCGAGCAACATAAAGTTACACACTTCTATACAGCACCTACTGCGATTAGAGCATTAATGGGATGTGGCGATGACTTAGTAAATAGGCATGATCTTAGTTCTTTGAAAGTATTAGGGACAGTTGGAGAACCTATTAATCCAGAAGCATGGACATGGTACCATAGAGTTGTTGGAAAAGAAACATGCCCAATCGTTGACACTTATTGGCAAACTGAAACTGGCGGTTTTGTTATGACGCCATTTGCAACTGCTACTCCTACCAAACCAGGCTCTTGTTGTTTACCTTTCTTTGGAATTAAACCGGTTATTCTTGATGAGCAAGGAAATGAGATAACAGAACCTAATGTTGGAGGATATTTCGCCTTCGAACTGCCGTGGCCAGGTATGTTACGTGATGTATGGGGCGATACAGAGCGATTCATATCAACATACTTGGAGAAATTCCCAGGATACTACTACACTGGCGATGGCGCTAGAAGAGATGAAAACGGCTATTACTGGATATTAGGACGACTAGATGATGTTATGAAAGTTTCAGGACACAGGATTGGAACAATGGAAGTTGAATCAGCTCTTGTTAGCCATCCAAAAATAGCTGAAGCTGCAGTCGCACCATTTCCTCACTCCATAAAAGGCCAAGCCATTTGGGCGTACGTCACCCTGATGGCAGGAACTGAAAAATCGGACGAACTTAAGAAGGACATTAAAATGCATGTTAGACGGGAAATCGGACCAGTCTTTCAACCAGATGTCATTCAATTCGCTGATGCTTTGCCCAAAACAAGAAGTGGAAAAATAATGCGTAGAATCCTAAAAGCGATTGCTTGTGGATCCGAAATCGGAAATGTCACGACATTAGCAGACTCATCGGTGGTACAGATCTTATTAGAGCAAAGACAACAGATAGAAAAATAAATTGTGAATTATAATTTTCCTTTTTTTCTTTTTTAATTTAAACTGCTTAAGCTTTTAACTAGTTTCACTATTTACGCCTGAATATCATTTCAAGCTCAGATACTCCTGCTTCGCTTCTCTTCTCGGTGTCAAACCCCATTTTTTCGAAAAGTCGAAACATTGGACGATTTTCTACTAAAACTTCAGCTGTAAACCCGAGAAGACCTTGTTTTTTTGCCAGTTGAGTTAAATAACTTAGTAACTCTGTGCCTATGCCTTGGCGCTGATATTCATCCTTAACAACTAAAGCAACCTCTGCTGTACGAGTTCCTTCGGTAATTTCATATTGTCCTAAACCAAGAATTTCTTCATTTCCTTCATGCTCTTTCACGGCAAGGATGACTATTTTCATAGTATAATCAATGATTACAAATTCCTGTAGCCTTTCATGTGGCATATCTGTTCGAGCGGAGATAAATCGCCGATAAAGACTTTTATCTGAGAGCGAGTAAAAGAAATCCTTTAATAAAGGCTCATCACTTATTTTTACAGGCCTCAAGAGCACTTCTAACCCGGCTTTTGTGGTTCTATAGGTTTCAAGTTCTTCAGGATACTCTCCCCTAACTCCAGGGATAAATTTCTGATCCTTATAAATCAAATTCTGCTTTTTCGCTTCTTTAATTAACCATGGTCTAAATTTCGGATGTGCTATTGAAATTAACTCCATCGCACGTTCTCTAATGTTTTTTCCATGTAAATAGGCAATGCCATATTCTGTCACTACATAATGTATATCGCCTCTATTCAGAGTTACGCCAGCACCTTCCTTAATAAATGGCATTATCCTTGAAACAGTTTCATTTTCAGCAGTCGATTGTAGAGCAAGAATCGTTTTCCCGTTCTTTGCTAAAACTGAGCCACGCATAAAATCAGCTTGTCCACCAATACCACTATAGAATGTCTTTCCAATCGATTCAGCACTTGCTTGACCGGTCAGATCTATCTCTAATGCACTGTTAATCGCGGTCATGTTATCATGTTGAGCGATATTCAATGGATTGTTTGTATAATCAACCGTTCGAAATTCGATAGCAGGATTATCATGAATGTATTCATAGGTTTCTTTATTACCCATACAGAACGTTGCAACAGTTTTACCCCGGTTAATGCTTTTCTTGGTGTTGTCAATCACACCTTTTTTCATTAGTTCAACGAGTCCATCACCTATAAGTTCTGTATGCACACCAAGGTTTTTCTTGTTATAAAGATTCGATAAAATCGCATTTGGGATACTGCCATATCCAACTTGGATCGTATCCCCATTCTCAATTAGGTGTGATACATAGTTCCCGATTTTTTGTACAACTTCAGTCTCTGCTTCCTCCTTATATTCTAAAACAGGTTCATCATACGGGATAATAAAATCAACATCCTCAATATGAATAAAACCGTCCCCGTGCACCCTAGGACTATTAGAATTGACCTGGGCAATCACTAACGAAGCAATTTCCGTTGCCGCTTTGACAATATCAACACTGACGCCTAAGCTCATGTAGCCGTGACTATCTGGTGGTGAAGTCTGCACAAGAGCGACGTCAATCGGTACAACTCCGCTATAGAATAAATCTGGAATCTCGGACAAAAAAATAGGAGAATAATCTGCCAAGCCTTTATTGATTGCATCTCTGGTATTGGCACCAATGAAAAACGAATTATGTCGAAAATTGTATTTGAATTTTTCATTAGCGTAAGGCGCGACTCCAAGTGTCCATACGTGAAGAACTTCAGCATCAAAAAAGGCTTTTGGATGCGATTGTACATAATCTACAAGAGAACGAACAAGATATTGAGGTTCACCACAAGCCGTACCAATAAATATTCGGTCTCCTCTATGAATTTGACTAAATACTCTATCTTCTGGCATGAATTTTTTAGGATATATTCTCTTCATTTCTTCCAGCATTTTATCTTCTTTCTCAAGACCCATCTCTATCCATCCTTTAGGAATAGATCGCGCTCACTCATCATTATTTTATCTGTTAGAGTTATACAGAAGTTAAATTGTTACTTTTCTTTGGTTATCGGTAAGGCATAAGAAAAGATCATTCAAAGATATTGGACGACAACCCCTGCACCGCATATATATACTCAGTTATGTATATATTCTTGTCGCACCATGTCTTCGGACCTACGCCTCAAACTTCTTCAAGGAAGTCTGCTGCTGCATCATCACGCAAATTGATAACCTATAACTCAACCTAACAGAAATTATAAACCAGAAACGGATGGCGGCAAATTATGGTGACTAAAAAACGAAAAAGGTGTTCTTGGGCAGAAAGCAATCCATTAATGAAAGAATACCATGACAAAGAATGGGGGACACCTGTACACGATGATAGGCTCTTATTTGAGTTTGTGATATTGGAAGGTGTTCAGGCAGGGCTAAGTTGGAACACCATTTTGCAAAAAAGAGAGAATTTTAGAAAAGCGTTTGACGATTTCGACTACAAGAAAATTGCTAACTATGATGAAAAAAAGGTCGAAGAGTTACTTCAGAATATAGGAATTATAAGAAACAAAAGGAAAATACAAGCAGTCATAACAAATGCTAAAGCTTTTTTGGAAATACAAAAAGAATTTGGTTCGTTTGATGCATATATTTGGGATTTTATTGATCATAGGCCTATTAAGAATGCTTGGGAATCTTTAGAAGAGATTCCAGCTAAAACTGAGATGTCTGAAACTATAAGCAAAGACTTAAAGAAGCGATGTTTTAAATTTATTGGTCCAACAGTTATTTACGCATTTATGCAAGCTGTGGGTATGGTTAATGATCACATAATTGATTGTTTCAGATATAATGAGTTAAAAAATAAATAGTAAGTTATTCTAGACTAGAATTTTTATTTACTCTTATTGAATTATTTGGCTTATATCGTTTCCAAGAGATCCTATCATCCATTATTTGCCAATTTTATAAATTGGAAATTCCGCAAATTAAATTCAATTATAAATGAAGAACAAAAATGAATTTTACGCATCCCAAAAAAATCACGAAAATTTATTTAGGTAATCAAACATACATTAGTGCCAAATTGATTTAAATAGTGATTAACAACATGTCATTAGAAGATTATCTAGAAACAGGTAAAGAGTTTTTTTTTCAAAAAAAATACGATTACGTTATTGAAACTCTGCAACAAGTAGTTCAAGTTGACCCTGAATCAGTAACAGCATGGCAACTTATGGGAGCATCTTTTGCGGAGTTAAGAAATTATAAAATGGCTTTTAAATGCTACCAAAAAGCATTGGAATTCGATCCTCAGGATTCGGCTACATGGTATAATATGGGTGTAAGTTACGAAAAATTGAATGATCTTGGTAATGCGATTAAATGCTATAAGGAAGCGCTAAAAATAGATCCTGAGCTCGAAGATGCATTGATTAACCTTGGAGAAGCATATAGAGAACTAGGTCAGTATAATAAATCTATTAATGGTTATAGAAAAGCAGTTAATATTAACCCTACAGATGAGGTGATATGGTATAATATGGGATGTGTTTACGACAAGTTAGGTGAGCATAATAAGGCGATACACTGCTATCAAACTGCCTTGAAAATCTATCCCGAATTTGTACCAGCGCTCAGCAATATGGCTGCTGCTTATTTAGAATTAGGGGAATTTGATAAAGCCGCTGAGTGTTATAAAAAAGCTGGGGAAATTGATCCTAAATATGCAAACACTATGGAAAACCTAAAACCACTTAAAGAGATTTAAATCACTATTTAGTGACCCGGTTAGAATGTTTCGACAATGATTTCCCAAGTACGGTGAAAAACTTCACCATTTGGGGCAGAATTTTTTTTATTTAATACGCAATATTTTGATTTTTTCGGGTAAATGGGTCACTCAATGTTGAAGAATGCCTTGTATTCCTCCTCATCAAAGCCAACGAGAAACTTCTCATCATCTGAAATAAGAAACGGATACGCTACATGTTGACTATCAGATTTTTTCATTAATTCTTCACGCAGGTCGCCTACAACTTTCTTTTCCAATTTGTCTACAAATGTGTAGAGAAAATCTATTGAGTTTTCCCTTAAAAATGCAAGAGCTCGTTTACAAAAACCACATGTACTCAACGCATAAAGTTTCACGTTGTGGCTCTTCTTATTTCCATGAACATGAATGAAGTCAATCAATTGAAACACCAAAATTAAAATGCTTGTGATTTATTCAATATTGAACATTTCATTGTACTTAGCTTCAATAAAGCCCTGTATATACTTTTCGTCATCAACTACCAAGAATGGGTAAGATACAACGCGTCCGAATTTCTTTTGTAAATCGGCTCGTAGTTTTTTTACAATTTTTCTGTCTAAAGAGTCTACAAAAACAAACGAATACTCAATGAAATGTTCCTTTAAATATGACATAACACGATGACAGTGAGCGCACGTTGACAATGCATAGAGTTTAATTTGCCAACTCTTATTTTCGCCTGGAACGTAGGTGAATTTTATTTCAGATGACATAAGATGTGCCCTAATTACAGATTAAATTATGAAAACTAAGTTATGCATAAATCAGATTTTGAGGGCAGCCTGTTGACATTTTTTGATTCTGCTGCCAGCTTATAAATCGTGCTGATGCGTTTCCATTATATCTAATATGTTTTCGTATTTCTCTGTATTGAATCCAACCATGCATTCCTCGCCATCGATGACTAAGAAAGGAAAGGCAACTCTTCGATTATATTTTGCTTTTAATTCGTCAACGATTTTATCTCTAGTTTTTCGGTCAAGTTTATCAACGTAAACATATTCAAATTCAACAGAATTATCGCGTAAAAACGCAAGAGCCCGTTTACAAAACCCACAAGTCGAGAGCGCATAAACAGTAATTTTACAACCTTTTTTTTCACCGGCTTCTTGAGTAAACGATATTACAGATGACATAAGATCTAGTGTATTAGGCTATAGTTTTTAAGATTTTTGAAAGCGGAAAGTCTAAACGATTTTTCTACTTAAGTGAAAGAACAAAGTGAAAAGTTTCGGTGAATAAAGTCCAGGTGAGTGCTAAGAGGCAACACTTACTAAGCATTAATGCTTTTGTAGTTTTTCGCCTTAATCTATATTCGTTTAATAGGTGTTATATCTTCTCTATACATTAGATTGTGATACAAAGTTCAAAAAGAGGACACAAAAGTACTTCAGATTAGATGGATAACTAAAAGGAAATTAGGAAAAAAAGTTTAAACCTGTTTCATAACGTTTTTTGTTGTTGCTGTGAATTTCATTTCAGTTTCATCTGAAACGCGAGGTGCTAACAACTTGGGTATCATTTCAATTCGTTTTCTTTCCTCTTCATGTACCTCCGCAGGTACCATTCTTGTGTAGACTCCCTTTTCGTTAATTCCAATTTTAAGATAGTAGTTTGCCATTTTAGCACCTCGCGAATATATAATATCTTCTAGTTTATTAAGATTTCGGAAAAAATGCCCGCAGAAATAGTATCTCGTCAATTATGTTCGCAAGGTAGTTTTAATTTAATCCATCATTCGTAAAGTATTTGATATAATCCAGCGTAGCTCTCATTCGTTGAAAAAAACATAAAAAGCTGCGCTGAAAAAACGCTTATAGAGAGAAAATAGCTATAAATAATGATCTATACCAGTATATAGGTCTATAGAGAATTGATAGAGTCATCCCACGATCATGTTTTGAATGCCTCATTTGATTATTGCATTACGGATATCGCAGTACAAGACCTACACCTACCTCTTTGAGATCCACAGTTCTTGAGAGTGCGATTTTTGAATTTAAATCAGTACAATGGCAAGC
>JAEORY010000169.1 GCA_016840645.1 Candidatus Borrarchaeota archaeon
TTTTGGTAGTGTCACAGCTCAGACCATGTTATCAGCCGCATTTGGAGGGCTAATACGCACACTTGAAGTAAAGGTGCAGACTGCGATTAAAGTCGATAGGTGGTTTCCTTCTACCAAAACCTGTTCACGCTGCGGGAATATCCGGGAAATAGGATTGGATGAACGAGTCTATGTCTGTCCAGTATGTGGGTTAGTGATGGACAGAGACCATAATTCAAGTGTTAACTTAGAATACGAAGGTTTAAAACAGCAAGTGGTACCTACGGGACGTAGGGATGTTAAGCCTGTGGAGACTGAATCCTCTACTGTGGCATCGTTGGAATACTTAAATGGTATTCCCTATGTCACAGCAAGTTCGGTCGTCGAAGCAGGAAGCCTCACCGCTTTAGCGTGAGGTAGTTCACATTGAAGTCCTTTGGTGGCTTGGAATGGCGATATCGAAAGCAGAACTCAGGAAATTGTTCAAACGGGGGCATTATGAAGTTGAGATATTTCGAGAAAAGGAATTTACACGAAAACAGTGCAATGTTTGTGGAAGTTTCTATTGGACACTAAATCCAGAAAAGAACTCATCATGTGGAGATACCCAATGCGTAGGGGGCTATCAGTTTATTGGAGATAGTTTAAATGGCGGCTGGGATTTTCACGAAGCAATCGCTCGCTGGAATGACTTTTTTGAGCGACATGGTCATGCAAAAATATCTGAATATCCAATAGTAGCTAGATGGAGAGATGATATTCCATTTACCATTGCTTCAATCGCCTGTTTTCAACCCTGGGTGGTTAATGGAACAGTAGATCCGCCAGCAAATCCACTCGTTATTCCACAACCCTGCTTAAGAACCATTGATATAGATAATATCGGACGTACTGGTCGTCATTTATCTTCTTTTATCATGGGAGGACAACACGCCTTTAATTCAGACCATCTTAAAGGATATTGGATGGATCGTTGTATAGAACTAAATTTCAAATTTTTAACAGAAGAAATGCAAATCCCTCAAGAAGAACTCACATATAAAGAAGATGTTTGGGCAGGTGGAGGGAATTTCGGCCCCTGTTTGGAAGCGTTCTCAAAAGGACTTGAAATCGTTAATAATGTTTTCATGCAGTACCAATTTACAAATGGTGCTCATAAACAACTTGATATCCGCGTTATAGATGTCGGATGGGGACTTGAACGTCTTGCATTCTTCACACAAGGTTCCCCGACAATATATGAGGCTACATTTGGACCTGTGTTAGAGTTTGTGAAAAAAGAAGTGGGCATTTCCACAAATCAACAACTTCTAGGTAAATATGTGATACTTGCAGGGCTATTAGATGTTGATGAAGTCAAAAATATCGATTCGGTTAGAAAGCATATTGCTCATCAACTGGAAGTTGACCCCGTAGAATTGGAGCGAGAAATAGCACCGCTCGAAGCAGTCTATGCAATTGTCGATCATATGAGAACTTTAGTTTTTGCAGTTGCAGATGGCGCTATCCCCAGCAACATTGGTGGAGGTTATAACCTTCGTACGCTTCTTAGAAGGGCAATAACTTTCAATAACCATTTTGATTTCAATTTAGATCTTATTGAGATGTGTCATAAACATATAGAATACCTACAGAAAACTTATCGGCGTGTAAAAACCGCATCAGAAATAATTGATGAGCTCTTCAGTTTAGAAAAACAACGATACAATAAAACCATTGAAAGTGGACGTGCTTTAGTAAAACGTCACCTCAAAAAGAAGAAAAAAGTCGATCGTAAGATTCTAACAGAGTGGTACACAGCTAATGGAATTCTTCCTGAAATAGTTTCTGAGGAAGCACAAAAATTAGGAACCACTGTGGACATCCCCGCAGATTTCTTCAAGGAATTTAGTGAAAAAAGGATTATAGACAAACCCAAACTAATTGAAGAGGGTCTTGAACAAAAAGTAAAAACTTTAGATGCCACAGATAGACTATATTACTCCGATGGTCCATACAAAACTGAATTTAATGCACGAATACTGAAGATTATAGACGGCAACCAATTGGTACTTGACAAGACTATGTTTTACCCTACTAGCGGGGGACAATTGTTCGACACAGGAACCTTAGATAAGTTCAAAGTTATAGATGTATTAAACGTAGGGAAGGTGATAGTCCATAAGATTGATGCTATCATCCCTCAAGAGTATGAAGGACGAACAATACAAGGGCGTATTAACTGGGGACGTCGAATTGAACTTATGAGACATCATACTGCCACACATATAATTAATGCGGCTGCAAGAACTCTTTTAGGATCTCACGTCTGGCAAGTGGGTGCTGAGAAGTCACCAGAAAGAGCAAGACTAGACATTTCACATTTTAAACCATTATCTGCCGATGAATTGAGAGAAATCGAGGCGAAGGCGAATTTTGCCGTTATGCAAAATAAACCGATTCATACAGAATGGAAATTAAGAAATGAAGCGGAACAAGAGTATGGCTTTACAATTTATCAAGGAGGAGCAGCAGGCGGAGGTAGGGAACTCAGGATTATCAAGATAGAAGACTGGGATGCTGAGGCGTGTGGAGGCCTTCACCTTAGTTTAACCGGCGAGGCTGGTGTAATCAAAATAATTAGTTCTGAACGAATCCAAGATGGGGTTGTCAGGCTAGAATTTACAGCAGGAGAAGCGGCAGTAAGATATATGCAACAAAGAGACCAACTACTTGAAAAAACCGCTCAAATCCTTCGAGTACCAATAGATCAAGTACCAAGAACTGCTACTAAGTTCTTTGAAGAATGGAAAGAACGAGGAAAACTTATTGAAAAATTGACAGATGAGTTAATTCTTGAAAAGATACCAAAACTCATCGAAAACGCCATTACCATTAATGACATTTCATTAGTGTTGGCCGAAATTCCAGGAACGCGAGAAGAACTAATAAAATTAAGTAAAAAAATTACAGAAGATAATCCATCGACTATAGCTATCCTTGCAAACAAAAACCAAAAGATCACTATAGTTGGATCATCAGGAAACAAAGTTCAATTTAACCTAATACCAATTGTAAAAGAAGCATCTGCTATAGTTGGAGGAGGGGCTGGAGGAAAAGAAAAAGAACGTTTAGTAATAGGAGGAGGTCCTGACATTTCTAAATTTGAAGAGATGTTGTCTAGACTTAAAAAACTTGTTATAGATGCACTTAAGAAGTAGCGTTTTTAGATGAAAATAATATCCTGTAAACCATTGGACTGAAAAATTAGGAATCATATAACTAATTTTGTGTTTGAGAACTGCAGGGAATCTTATAAGATATGTTAAAAGCGTTAAACATTCACTGACTCTTATTTACAATCATGAAACTGAAAATGTTCTCAAGACAATAGCTAAAGATTGCGTAAAGGATTCAATCAAAGCAGTTAAGGCACTTTTGTTTACAAATTCTTGTCCTAGTTATAAACCATGTGGAGTTTATTAAAGATCGGGAAGAATTGAGGATTGTTATAAAATGTGGATTTTTATAAATAATCACAAGGTTCATTAATGACCTTTTCAATCATTTATAAGACCAGATTTTTCTGAATAAATACTAGAAATTAGCATGAGGATCAAAAATGACTTTGATTGCGAAACACCTTCGTTGCGACGCACAAAAGATGTGTATACAGTGCAGCGATTACTTATGGAGTCCAGAAAAGAAAGGGGAACATGGTGCGATGAACATTTACTATTATTGCCCCTTTTGCAAAATGGATATACTATGCGAGAGAGGTGTCGGAATGCGCTTCACACATGATCGGCAGGGGCAAATAGGCAAGATATATGTATGTGTAAAATGCGGAGGAAAACTAGTAGAGCGCATTTGGCCTTTTGGAAAGGATCTAGAATAGGATTTCCTATCTAGATAAATCTAATATCGAATAATTGTATCAAAGCCACGCTTAAACTATCTAATTTTTTAATGAGTCTAAGAATGAACTAGAACAACATTTAATACACCTTTTTTCGCTTAAGATGAACAAGGGCGCTGTATTTAAACTTTTTTTGAATAAAATGCGCCTGATCGCGAATAAAGTTAAGGAGTAGTAATCAATCAACGTATAAAGTGAGAATATATACATGATCATATCAATTTTTTACCCTGATTTATAAGAAGATATACAGAAAAATATATAAAGGACTTCGAACAACAAGGTTAATTGACGACCTCTCTTACACTTCACTTTTACGCGGATCTTTGTATCCCACTTCCTTTTTCTAAAAGCATATACTGCTTTAAAGAAGATTAAAAGTAAGATGTTTTTTGAACTAACGATAAAACATTTCATATTCTCCAACTTTGTAAGAAGGAACATTTTTGAAGTATTAAAAAGTACTTTTTTTAAGATAAAAACAAAAAGGCGATTAACAATGACTGCCAAGAAGTATTGTGTCACTTTGAGGAACACAACATTCAAGAAAATCGACGAGATGTTAAAAAAGATGGGTTTCGTTGAATATGAAGAAATCTCGCGTGATGCAAGGGCTGAATACCACTTCTATTGGAACGATAGACAATTACATTTAAGGATTTTCTCGCTTTCTGAATCAGAAGAAATATTTGGGATCAGAGCTCATACAGAACCTTCTATAAAAACTAACCCTCAATGGCATATGGAACGTTTGCTTGAACGACAAGCGGGTGATTTGCGAGAAAAATCATTTTATGGGTCAGGATGTAGAAAGTTCAAAGCTATGTTGAAGCAGTATAGACGCTCTTATAAATAAAATCTTAATTAAGTGGAAAATGGCGGGCCCGGTGGGAATTTCAGAACTAAGCGCTTGCACAGTTCCTTTGAACCCACGATTTCCTAAGCAGCCATCGATTTGGTGGTTGCATTCAGGCTTAGGAGGCCTGTGCCCTATCCTGGCTAGGCCACGGGCCCATATTCTAAGTTATGTTTTCACGATTCCACTAACAATTTGAAAGTTATTGCTTTGTGGTGCAAGTGAACTACTCCGCCCTTTCGGAAGGAGTCTTCTCGCCGCTATCAGATAAAATCCTTTTCAAAAGTGGTGGGTCCGATGGGATTCGAACCCATGACTCGAAACTTCTCCTCCGAATTGAGGGAGAGCATTTCCGGCTTCGAAGGCTTACGCCCTAGACCAATTTTTGCCTAGGTCGGCGCCTCATCCAGGCTAGGCCACGGACCCGTTGTTAAGGTGTTATTAAGATTAGTAATTTACAGAGGAATCGTTGTCAGAAGTATAGTATCTACTGAGTTTTTAACTTTATCGGCAAAAAATCCTTTTCCGTACGCGAGAGTCACTCGCTGTTCTTTCGTTGCAAAATAAGATGAAAAAAAGGGTGTAAAGGAACTGTTTTTTTTGTATTGAATCACTAGACGTCAGAAAAGTACATTAGGCGAGGAGAAGAATAATTGCATATCCAATTGCGATGAAGCCCAGAGGAACAGATATCAAGGGAAATGTTAAAACTTTTGCAATGAACTCTAGGAGTTCCTCGATCCACTTGAAGAGGAAAAAGATTATCCCACCGACGACTATGAAGATTATTGCGATGATCAGCCAGTTACCAGCTAAAGACACGCCTAATGAAGCCATGATGAAGACCGCGACTCCAGCTGCGATAAGTCCACCCACTAAGCCTAGCAGAGCTGCCCATGGTACCAAAGTCCAGGGTTTCATTATTTGAGCAATACCGATTACTAATAACAAGACTATTGTGATGGTATCCCCAAGCCATGATGGGGCATTGCCTGGGGGAAACGCTGTTGCAGGAGTTACCCACACTACGATCCCAGTAATAACACATAATATGCCGATAAAGAATCCAAGAGCAGCAAAGATCTTGATGAAAATAGTAAAGACCTCTCCAACTTTTCCCATCCGTTCAGCGAGTTTTTCGCTTAGCCACGCAATAGCAAGAAGTCCTGCGACTATAAGAATAGCAGGTGCAAATTGAGCGAGAACTTGAACCATAGTTCATCACCGATCGTTTTCATTCATTTTTTTTTGGATTTGAGAGACGAGAATCCTTCTTATAAGAAGAAACTGCACGGTGGTTAAAATATGTTTTGCCTTTATCTGAAACTTCGATTATTCAGGTCTTTAATTAGTTCTTTGAACAAAGATTTTCGAAATAAGGGAAAAAACATTTTTAAAATCCGCGCAAAAAATCACCATATACTTTAACATATTGAAAGCACTAAATTATACTGAGCTAATATTTCATAGTTAAGCGAGAGGAAACCCTCTGGCAATATAGATAGGTCAATGAATGAGTGTGTATTTCCTTGAACCAAGAAGCCCCTGAAGAAGCCATTTCTTTGAAAATGAGCGTTGAAAAAACAATGCTTAGCCCCGGAGAACTATTTAACGTTTTCTTTACTGTAGAATCTCATATTTCCCACAGTTTTAAACGATTTCAGCATCTGCCAAAGGCATTCAAACTTGCACAGGTTGAAGAATTTCCGAGAAAATTCAAAGAAGGGGACAAAACGCTTCAGAAAGTCAGTTTCGTGGCACCAAGTGGTCAAGTTCCTAGTGAATTTCAACTCATTTTTGAGTTTATATTTGAGAAAGAGGATACAAATTTTCTTATTACTACTGTACCTCTCCTGATAAGGATATTGAAGCCCGAAGAAATTCCCTCTGATCAATTAAGTATTATTGCAGACCATAAAATTGATATAAATGGCAACTTGACCACGGCATTGCAGGAATTTCCAAAAATGAAAGGACAACAAACTGTTCTTTCAGAAGAAATTGAATTAGTCGAAATAGAAACCAAAGTCGTGGATACTGATGGAGTTGATGAACTATCTCCTCCTGAGATAGAGAGTTTTGATACGCTATTTGAAGAACAAGTGGAAACAAGTGAGTTATTGTTGGAACCTGAAGAACAAGTGGAAACAAGTGAATTACTGTTGGAACCTGAAGAACAAGTGGAAACAAGTGAATTACTGTTGGAACCTGAAGAACAAGTGGAGACAAGTGAATTACTGTTGGAACCTGAAGATAAACCTACAAACAACATTTTATCAGAAGATAAAACAGAAATGTTAACAGACAAGATTTCGGAATATACTCGAAAAATTGTCTCCCTGGAAGATCAACTTAAGAAGCAAACTAGAGATCTAAAGCTCAAAGAAGAAGATCTAAAAAATCGAGAAGAAGAAATAATGATCCTGAAAAATGAAAACACCCGCTTAGATGATGCAATTGGTAAATATCGTGCAAATATAAATGATCTTGAGAGAACTTTAGAGGAAATTACCCCTCGTCTAAGTGAACTTGAAACCAAGTTTTCAGAGCGTGGCAAAAAGATCAATCAACAAGAGGAAATTAACGCAAATTTGCGGAGAGAACTTGATGAAAAGGATAAGGAATTAAAACAGCAAAAAGATGTAATTGGGACACTATCTGAGTACAAATCAAAAACTGAAAAACAAATTGCTTTGTTAAAAACAAAAACTGATGAATTAGAGTTACTTGCATCAGAACAAGCAGCAAAAGTAATAGCTCTTGAAGAGACTCGAAAAGAATTAAATGACCATCTCGATGAAAAAACGGAAGAAATCATGAAAATAAAGAACGAACGTGACCAACTTCAAGTAAAACAACGCGAACTAAAGCGTGTGATAACACAATTATCGCAGCAGATAGAAGATGAACTCAAACCGCATATTGAAAAACTTCAAGAAGCACTTGTCGAGCGCGAATCGAAGATTAATCAACTCAAACGACGACTTAGTAGCGCCGATAACCAGTTGAATGAAAAAGTCGTCATAATTGAGCAACTAAATAAGGAAATCGCAATTCTAAAAGAACAATTTATAATAGAGCCCGAAGAGAAGATAATCGAATACTATGGTCCAACTGAAGAAAAAATTATTACCGAAGAGCCATACACAACTCCTATAGAACCAGAAGTTGAAGACCTAATTGATGAACCTGAATCTATCACTCTTTCTGAGAACTTTCTTGCATCACCTGAAGAAGATGGGCTTATTGAAGAGAGTGCCGTCAGTGAAACAGAAGAAATTTCTAGAGAAAAAGAAATAGAAGAATTCATTGTAAAGGGGGGCGAAATCGACATAGAAGAGATTGAACTGCCTGTCATAGACGAAACCAAAGAAATTTATGAGCAAGAGATCGAAGAAAAAGAA
>JAEORY010000170.1 GCA_016840645.1 Candidatus Borrarchaeota archaeon
TTCTTCTGGTCTTTTTTCCTCCTCCTTGAGAATAGTTTTCTCTAGTTTCATTTCACTTGGGACTAGAGCCTCCGTCAGATGAAGTTTTAAATGAGGAAAAACCGTGCCAAACGATCCATCGGTCCACCATCGAGCTAAGTCGATATCGTATATTTTGATTGGGTCTCTTAAATAACAACATCTGCCAGTCTTTTGGCACTCGAATATGAATTTTGGGGCTTCGGACAATATATCCACATCTTAAAATGAACTTTAGTCATACAAAGATTGCATATAGAATTATGAAAAATACTAACTAGTTAAATGCTTTTATGGATTCCTTTTTTCGCATAACGATTTATGCAATTAAATGCGCGATGGAAACTAAAGTTTAGCGAGATCCTAAAATTAAATAACCCTGAAAAGAAAAAAATGTTAAAATGCAATATTCTGTATAAAACAAACAAGTGAAGTCAAATATGTGTTTCTAGCAAACTTTGTTGGATATAAGGGAAGATTTTTCAATTAATTAACTATTGAATTTAAATATAGACTTCTACGAACGCATTTGTACAAATAGAGAGCTGGGAAATGAATGAGCGAAGATTCGAAAGGAAACCCATCAAAGAATACAATACTTATGGGGTTTCTGCGAAAGTTAAGCCAACAAAAACAGGCACAAGTACTAACTATTAGTTTAGAAAAGCTGGCTACTAGGTTTGGAGTAGATGAAACTGAGGTCCTAGCTCTTTTTAATCAAATGAAAAATGAAGCGTATAAAGACACATTTCTCTCTACACCCTACCATGAACGAATAATCCTCTTCCCACAGTGTCTTCGAAACCCCGATTGTGAGGCTAAACAAGATGAATGGGGGTATAAATGTGTGGACTGTGGAAGATGCGGAATTAGTAAAATAAAAAACCTTGCTGAAGAGTTAGGATATGCCGCCGTGTTTATCGTCAGAGGAGGATCAGTAATCGAACTCATATTTAAGAAATTCAATCCAAAAGCTGTAATCGGTGTAGCTTGTAATAAAGAGGTTTTTTTAGGTAATCTTGTCTGTGAAAAGCATGGAGTAGTTACGCAAAGTGTATTTCTAACGAGAGAAGGTTGTTATAATACGGATGTGAATTTTAAACAGGTAGAAAAGTGTGTCAAAGCGATAGATTCATCCATTTTAGAAGAACATAATAAAACAAAAGAAGAAACACACAGAAAAAAAGATACTAATTAAAAAAGATGTAAACCACCCTTTTTCTTGTTTAAACAAACTACTGTATCATTTGGCTTGAGTGAATTTTCTGGAGTAGGCACGATAAAAGCACCACTTCTCATAACTCCAACAACATGAAGGTGCCGTTTTCTTTCAAAATCTATGATATTTTGTTCATTTGGCGTATCGGAAGATATTCGAATCATTTTAAATTCTGCATCTTGGGTCATTTCCTTTAAAAATTCAAGAAAAGTATTTCCTCTAATGCGTGCATCGATATTATATGCCATTATAAATAAGAGAGATTTCTATTATATTATTTTTCGTTTGTAGAAGTACAATAATGATTTAAGGGAAATATTTGTAATCCAGCTATTTGGAAGGCGACCTTTTCGTCTTTACTTTCAAAGAAAAAGAAAATATTCCATCATGATATTAAAAAATTTCTGAAATAAAAAGAAAAACTAGCTAAATAATGATTGGTCATTAGAAAAGATGCAGGTTTTTTCGCCGGGTCATATAGGCTACCGTGTCATTTGGTTTAATTTTTTCTTCAGTGTTAGGTACAATAAAAGCACCTTTTCTCATTATTCCAATAACATGAATATGGCGTTTTTTTTCAAAACCAATGATATTCTGCTCTTTTTTTGTATCAGGAGATATTCGAATCATTTTAAATTCTGCATCCCGGGTAACTTCCTCAAGAAATTCTAGAAAGGTATCACCTCTAATCCTTGCATCAATATTATAGGCCATTATTTGTGCAGGATCGATAACATCGATGCCAAGTCGCTCACATGCTTCAATCCACCTGGGATCTTTTATTCGTGCATAAATGGAGGGAACATTATACGACTGTGCTAACATTGCACATAAAACGTTAGTTTTATCGTCATCAGCTACCGCTAAAAAAATTTGTGTGTTTTGTACACCTACCTCTTCTAGAGTATGAGGCAACGTTCCATCGCCGCAAAATATTTCGTGTCCCAGATCCTCAGAGAGAGCTTCACAACGTCCTAAATCGCACTCTATGAGAGTCACTTTATGCGTTTTTCCTGCTGTGAGTAATTTAGCAGTTTCTTCTCCAACTCTCCCTCCTCCAACTATTAACACCTTAATTTCAGACCCTCCATTGTCTAATGTGGTTATATCAGTTGTAACTCCTTTCTCAGCCCATCAAATCCTAAATTGTTCTCTATGAGAATCACTTGATTATGCGATATTTATGAGCGACTTTTAAAGGTTTTCTTCTGCTAATAAGTGTACGTCTGTAAATGCTGTCCTCTGAAGCAATCCATGAGCCTATAACACCTACGAAAATAGCAGGAATTACAAACTGAAAACTAAAGATTTCACCACACATAAGCGCTCCTGTGATGGGAATATGTGCTATGGCAGAGAAAAGGCATACAGCACCTACAATTGCCATAACTTTTGGATTAAAACCAAGAATAACACCCAGTATTACACCTAAAACCGCACCTATAAAAAGAGATGGAGAAACAACTCCTCCCGATCCACCAGAACCAATAGTGGATGCTGTTGCCAGAATCTTCGCAATTAACAAGAATAGCAAGAAAAGGATTGGAAAATAGAGCGGCGTTTCTATTAATAAGTTTATAGTATTCCAACCAAGACCATAAACACGGAATCCTTCTGAAAAGTCGAAATTATAAAATATACTTATGATAGCTAACGATAAGGCTATAAGGCTCGTTAAGCAGCCACCTACTAAAGTTCTCATATATTCAGGGCGATCCCATTTCAAGAAGAGTTCATCAAGAAAATATAAAGTCTTGATATACAAAAAGCCTACAAGACCACAACATATTCCTAATACCAAAAAGTAAATAATATGAATCGGTTCAAAGGCGTATTCTGGAATCGTTACAAAGATTAATCGCTCAGGAAACATCAAGCGAATTGTGATGTATCCAATAATACTTGAAACTGATGCTGGAAGTAAACCATGATATTCGATATCATCTCTAAACACTACCTCACAAGAAAAAAGGGCTCCCGCAAGAGGAGAATGAAAAACGCTTGCGAAGGCAGCACTCATTCCACATAAAATAAGTATTTTTCTGTCAACAAAACTGACACCTAGTTCTTTCCCCACGTTCGAACTAACCCCACCACCCATTTGAATCGCAGGACCTTCACGTCCTGCAGATCCTCCAAATGCTATCGTAATTATACTCGCAACAAGTTTTACAAATATAACTCTTAAACGAGTAATCGTCTGCTCGTGATATGCTCCAATAATTGCATCTGTTCCATGACCTCGTGCTTCTGGTGCAATGTATCCAGTCAAAAGTCCACTAAGAAACAACCCTATAGGTGGAAGGAAAAAAAGTACCCATATAATATTAACACTTTCAAGAAGTGTGATAGATTCAACTAAACCAATTTGAAAAAGTATTGTGACCAATCCAACAAGAAAGCCAACAGCACTGGCTAACGCTAACCATTTCAGGATTTTTAATGCAATATCTTTAATTTCAACGAACGGGTATTTATGATCATTCAGGAGCGTTTTAATTCTTTCCATAAATAATCTCCCAATTAAACGCTGAGAAATAACCATATTTAAAAGTATTGCTCTGCTGTATTCTAGCACAGAGATATGAAAACCAGAGGTGTATACACCTCTGGTCAATATGGCATAATTAAGTTAAAAACATAAGGACGCTTTAGGCATTTAGTATAACCGCTCAAATCAGTTTCATTCAGTTCGTACTCCTTCAACGCCTAATTCAACGTGTTCGGGTATGTACCCTAAGTTTCTTATGGTTTGATCGAGTAATGTAAGATCTTCGTGATAGCAAACCATGTAACCACCCCCTCCTGCACCTGATAATTTAGCTCCACCGTTAATTTCTTTAACAGCTTTGTGAATTCTATCAATCACATCTATAGACACGCCAAGTTCTGCAAGTAATTCTTGTGCTAAATTCATAAGTTCCTTTATTCTTGTGAAATCTGGCTTTACTAAACATTTTCTCATTTCGTAAGTATATTCACCAATTTTCTTTACACGTGGGTCTCTATATTCAGGATCCAAAGAGCGTACATTAGAAACAAGTTCTCCAGTAGTCAACTTGGGAATACCTGTAAACACTAAGACAAAGTTTTTCTTTGTAAAGTCTAAATGTAACGGCTCGATTACATTTGGAGTTCCTTTTTTGAACCAAAGAGCACCGCCGTAACAACAAATGGAATTGTCGCCCCCACTTGGAGTTCCGTGAGCAAGACTTTCTATTTTGTAGGCAACTTGATTTATCTCATCCAAAGTCAGATTCTTTTTAAAGAGTTCAGACAATACTTTTGGGACAGCAACACTTAATGCTGCCGAAGACCCTAATCCAGATCCGATTGGAATGTCTGAGTTTATTTGAAGTTTAAAACCCGAGTTTAGGTCAAGCTCATCCATAGTCTTAGCGATCATAGCTTCTATGTGACCTAGATGTTCATTTTTTAAGAGAGAATAAAGTGGAGAGAAATTCTTGGTTTCAAAGCACTTATCCCACAGTTGTTGAAGTTTTTCTGTAAACTCTTTCAATTCTGAAATAGAAAACTCTCCACTTTGATTAATGTCCTGTGCATAGATTTTCACATTCTCCGATTTCTCGGCAGAAATATAAGCACGCTTTCCAACAGAAATAATTATTGCGGGTTCTCCATATACAACAGCATGTTCACCGATTAAATGTGTCTTGCCAGGTGCGGAACAAGTTATCACGAAAATCACAACTCTAGAGCTTATGTGAGGTTTTATCATTTCTTCGTAAGATTACCCTAACAACAAATTTGGGGGGATGAATTGCGTCTTTTACTTTCTCACTTTCATCGTAGTGTCCCCCAGCCTTAAATAGGTTTTTGTGGATAGTATATCAAGTGAAATAGAGCCTAGAGGAATATAGGGAGACGTGTAATGAATCGAACATACAAATATCGCCTGTATCCAACCACACAACAGGCTGCCATTTTAACATCATGGCTTACTACATGTCGTCTGTTGTATAATACTGCACTTGCTGAAAGAAGAGATGCCTGGTAAACTCACCACAACTCAGTTAGCTATTATGAACAAGCTACTCGCTTGAAAACTGCAAAACAGAGCAACCCGTGTTTGAAGGCGATGCATTCTCAGGTACTTCAAGACGTGCTGAGAAGACTGGATAAGACCTTCAACAACTATTTCAGGCGAATCAAAAAGGGGAAAAAGGCAGGTTACCCACGCTTTAAAGGAAAATACCGGTATGATTCCTTCACATACCCGCAAAGTGGGTTCGCCCTCGAAAAGAAAAAGAATACACTCTGGCTCTCGAAAATTGGAATTATTACCATCAAACTTCACCGTCCTATCCCATATAAAGGCGTGATCAAAACTTGTACCATTAAACGCGATGTTGACCACTGGTATGCCTGTTTTGCAGTAACACTTCCCGACCCTGCTCCTGGCACTCAACAGAGAAAGTTACAGATCGCAATAGGTATAGATGTAGGGCTGAAGCATTTGCTGACGTTGCATAACGGAGACACCATAGCTAACCCACGCTGGTTGAGACACTCGGAGAAGAAACTAGCTAAAGAGCAGCGGAGGCAAGCAAGGACGCAGAAGGGATCACATAACCGTCAAAAACAGAACATAAAGGTGGTACGGGTAAACCGGAAGATACGCAACCAGCGCAAGGACTTTCATCACAAGCTCAGCAGGAAACTGGTTGATTGTTATGATCTGATTGTGTATGAAAATTTAAAGATCACGAATCTGGTGAAGAATCCTCACCTAGCCAAGTCGATTAGTGATGCCGGCTGGGGGCAACTCATGTGTTTTACGGAGTACAAAGCGGCGGAAGCTGGTACTCTGGTAGAGTATGTGAGTGCCTATAACACCTCCCAACTGTGTAGTCGGTGTGGGAAGATTGTGCCGAAAACACTGGCAACACGAATTCACAGCTGTCCGTACTGTGGACTGGTGTTAACGAGAGATCATAACTCAGCCATCACGATTTTAAGCCGATCAACTAACTATGTAGCATCAAGTTCATCAGCATCAGCATCATCAGGGCAGGGACTGTCCATCGAGCCTGTTTGACATATCTCGTTGGGGAATGGATGATTCAGGAAGCCACCCTATTTATAGGTTGGCAGTTCACGATAGAGTACCTTTATAAATGTGAATTTTACATAGGTAAAACCTCTATTCATATTAGAAATCAAATAGTTTTCTAGAAGGTGAAAACTTGACTGAAAAGAAATATACCGTTGAAGAGTTATTAGAAAAGGCATATCAACCTGCTAAAGATGCCATGAAACTTCACCCGTTCTATGAAGGTAAGATTCAAACCCTGCCAAAATGTGCTATAAGGGACTTTAATGACTTTGCGATTTGGTACAGCCCCGGGGTGGCCGCCCCTTGCTTGGATATACAAAAGAATCCTGAGAAAGTTTATGAGCACACGAATAAATGGAACACGGTAGCTGTAGTTTCAGATGGTACCCGAGTCTTAGGACTTGGTGACATCGGTCCTAAGGCGGGGCTCCCGGTTATGGAAGGCAAGGCGCTACTTTTCAAGTACTTAGGCGGTGTTGATGCAGTTCCACTTTGTTTAGATACCAAGGATCCTGACAAAATTATCGAAACCGTGAAACTCATACAGCCTTCATTTGGTGGGATCAACCTCGAAGACATTGCCAAACCTAAATGTTTCTATATTTTAGATACACTAAGAGCAGATCCAGACTTAGAAATTCCCGTCTGGCATGATGACCAACAGGGAACGGCTTGTATTGTCACGGCTGGACTTATTAACGCATTAAAAGTCGTCGGCAAAAAGATGGATGAAGTGCTTGTGTCCATGATTGGTGCTGGTGCCGCAAACATTGCTATTGGAAGGGTTATGATGACGGCTGGAGTCAAGCCAGAAAATATGATCTACTGTGACAGTAAGGGTATCCTAGGAACTCATAGAAAGGATCTTGAAGCAAAAAAGGATGAAAATCCTCAAAAATGGAATATGTGCCTCAAGACCAATAGTGAGAAAAGAGAAGGCGATATGGCAGAATGCATGAGAGCCACTGATGTCTGTGTAGCTATGAGTAGATCAGGACCTGGCGTAATTAAGAAAGAATGGGTTGCTGCTATGGCGACAGATGCGATCATGTTCCCATGTGCTAATCCAATTCCTGAAATCTGGCCCTGGGAATGCAAAGAAGCAGGGGCAAGGGTGGTTGGTACAGGGCGATCCGACTTCGAAAATCAGGTTAACAATAGTCTAGGTTTCCCTGGAATTTTCCGAGGAACTCTTGATGTTAAAGCGAAAACTATTACCGATGAAATGGTTATCGTTGCTGCCCAAGAGATCGCTAAAACAGCAGAGGATAAAGGAATCCACGAAGGCTATATCGTTCCTAATATGGACGAATGGGAAGTCTTCCCAAGGGAAGCAGTAGCTGTCGCAATGAAAGCTATGGAACAGGGCATCGCTCGGGTGAAGCTGAGCAGGCAGGAGCTTTGGGATCGTGCTTCAAGGATCATCAAAGAGACTAGAGAGATAACGCAGCTACTAATGAAAGAAAACTATATAGCTATGCCACCAGCTGATTTGTAGCCCTCTTTTTCCTTTTTTATTTCATTCTTAATTGAACTCGTTTTCTTCACTTTATTACAAATAATGAAACACTATAGAGAAAATAGTCTCTAAAAAGAAAATAGGCACTTAAGATTCATTTTATTAAA